>NZ_JBEZKZ010000080.1:0-34035 GCF_040651895.1 Streptomyces sp. NPDC048352 | reverse complement strand
TTCTTGCGTTTCCGACTCTATCAGAGTCTTTCTCGCTTGCTTTCCAGGTCCTGCGCTTTCGCGCTTTCCCTTTCCGGCGGTTCCGACTCTATCAGAATCTTTTCCGCGTCGTTCCCGACTCGGTTTGAATTCCGATGGCCTTCGGAGGGCCTTTCCCTTTCGGGCGGATCAGACATTAGCAGGTTTCCCTGCCGCCGATTACCCGCCCGCCCGCACACGGCAACGGGCACACGTGTGTGCCCGGGTCCCTGCGAGGTGGAGACGTAAACGTACTGGAGCGGAGCCCCCGGACGCAAATCCGGTTGCCCCGCTCCAGTGAGGTCGCTACGTAAGCCGAGGTCAGACCTCGACCACGACCGGGAGGATCATCGGGCGGCGGCGGTAGCTGTCCGACACCCACTTGCCCATGGTCCGGCGGATGAGCTGCTGGATCTGGTGCGGCTCCGCGACGCCGTCGGCGGCGGCGCGGGCGATGGCTTCCTCGATCTTCGCGCTGACCGGGCCGAAGGCCGAGTCCTCGATGCCGGAGCCGCGCGCCTGGATGTTCGGCCCGCTCACGACCTTGCCCGTGGTGCTGTCGACCACGACGTAGACCGAGACGATGCCCTCGTCACCCAGGATGCGGCGGTCCTTCAGGGAGGCCTCGGTGACGTCGCCGACCGAGAGGCCGTCCACGTACACGTAGCCGGCCTGGACCTTGCCGGAGATGCGGGCCTTGCCGTCGATCAGGTCGACGACCACACCGTCCTCGGCGATGACGATGCGGTCCTTCGGGACGCCCGTCATCGCGCCGAGCTCGGCGTTGGCGCGCAGGTGGCGCCATTCGCCGTGGACCGGCATCAGGTTCCGCGGCTTGCAGATGTTGTAGAAGTACAGCAGCTCGCCGGCGGAGGCGTGGCCCGAGACGTGGACCTTGGCGTTGCCCTTGTGGACGACGTTGGCGCCCCAGCGGGTCAGGCCGTTGATCACGCGGTAGACCGCGTTCTCGTTGCCCGGGATCAGGGACGACGCCAGGATCACGGTGTCGCCGGGGACGATCCGGATCTGGTGGTCGCGGTTCGCCATGCGGGACAGGGCCGCCATCGGCTCGCCCTGGGAGCCCGTGCAGACCAGCACGACCTCGTCGTCCGGCAGGTCGTCGAGGGTCTTGACGTCGACGACCAGGCCGGCCGGGACCCGGAGGTAGCCCAGGTCACGGGCGATGCCCATGTTGCGGACCATCGAGCGGCCGACGAAGGCGACCCGGCGGCCGTACTCGTGGGCGGCGTCGAGGATCTGCTGGATGCGGTGCACGTGGCTGGCGAAGGACGCCACGATGATCCGCTTCTGGGCACCCGCGAAGACACCGCGGATGGCGTTGGAGATGTCGCGCTCCGGCGGGACGAAGCCCGGGACCTCGGCGTTCGTCGAGTCCGAGAGGAGGAGGTCGATGCCCTCTTCGCTCAGACGCGCGAAGGCGTGCAGGTCGGTGAGGCGGTTGTCCAACGGCAGCTGGTCCATCTTGAAGTCGCCGGTGGCGACGACCAGACCCGCTCCGGTGCGGATGGCGACGGCCAGGGCGTCCGGGATGGAGTGGTTGACGGCGATGAACTCGCAGTCGAACGGGCCCAGGTTCTCGCGCTCGCCCTCCTTCACCTCGAGGGTGTAGGGGCGGATGCGGTGCTCCTGCAGCTTGGCCTCGATGAGCGCCAGCGTCAGCTTGGACCCGATCAGCGGGATGTCCGGCTTCTCGCGCAGGAGGTACGGAACAGCGCCGATGTGGTCCTCGTGACCATGGGTGAGGACGATGCCCTCGATGTCGTCGAGGCGGTCTCGGATGGACGAGAAGTCCGGCAGGATCAGGTCGATGCCGGGCTGCTCTTCCTCGGGGAAGAGCACGCCGCAGTCGACGATCAGCAGGCGGCCGTCGAACTCGAAGACGGTCATGTTGCGGCCGATCTCTCCGAGGCCGCCCAGCGGGGTGACCCGAAGGCCGCCCTTGGGGAGCTTCGGCGGGGGGCCGAGTTCAGGGTGCGGATGGCTCAAAGGTTCTCCTTCACCACGCGCGCCACGTACCCCTCAGGCACGTGGCGCGCATGTCATTCGTGCACTTGCTTTGTCTGTTTCGGTCTTGCTTGTTCAGTTGTGAAGTCCGTTGTCAGAGCTGTACCCCGCCCGCGGCAAGATCGATCTTGAGCTGGGCCGTCTCTTCGTCGGTCAGTCCGATGAGGGGCAGGCGCAGCGGGCCGGCGGGCAGGCCCTGGAGGCCCAGGGCGGCCTTGGTGGTCATCACGCCCTGAGTGCGGAACATACCGGTGAAGACGGGCAGGAGCTTCTGGTGGATCTCCGTGGCCTTCTGCACGTCGCCGCCGATGTGGGCCTCGAGCATGGCTCGCAGCTCGGGGCTGACCACGTGGCTGACGACGGAGACGAAGCCGACGGCGCCGACCGACAGGAGCGGCAGGTTCAGCATGTCGTCGCCGGAGTACCAGGCGAGGCCGCTCTGGGCGATGGCCCAGCTGGCGCGGCCGAGGTCGCCCTTGGCGTCCTTGTTGGCCACGATCCGGGGGTGCTCGGCCAGCCTGACCAGCGTCTCCGTGTTGATCGGGACGCCGCTGCGGCCGGGGATGTCGTAGAGCATGACCGGCAGCTCGGTGGCGTCGGCGATCGCCGTGAAGTGCTGGAAGAGGCCTTCCTGCGGCGGCTTGCTGTAGTAGGGCGTCACGGCGAGGAGGCCGTGGGCGCCCGTGCGCTCTGCCTGGCGGGCGAGCTCGAGGGTGTGGCGGGTGTCGTTGGTGCCGATGCCGGCCACGACGTGGGCGCGGTCGCCGACCGCTTCGAGTACGGCTCGTACGAGGTCGTTTTTCTCCGCGTCGGTGGTGGTCGGCGACTCACCGGTGGTGCCGTTGATGATCAGGCCGTCGTTGCCTGCGTCCACCAGGTGGACGGCGAGACGCTGCGCGCCGTCGAGGTCAAGTGCGCCATCAGCCGTGAACGGCGTGATCATGGCGGTGAGGACCCGCCCGAAGGGGGTCTGCGGAGTCGAGATCGGAGCCATGGGTAACACGCTACTCGCTGCCATGCTCGCAGTGTCCCCTCGGGGGACGTCAACAGGCGGTGCCGCCCCGCAACGGCCGGAAGGTGTTGGATCCCGGCACTGCCTGCTCGGGGGTTCAAGCAGTGCCGGGTCCGTTTGATCAGCCTAGATGAACTTTACGAAACGCCGCAATACGGACACTTGGGACTTGTCTCCGCACATGCGTACGCCACGCGTGTATCAAGCCTTGCAGGGCAACGCGGCCGATGCCGCCGCGGCCCGCCCAGGTCGGCCGCATGGGCTTCACCCCTTGCTGCGGGGCGCCGCGCATTCTGCTCGATCTCCCGGAATCCGGCACCGAACGGGCCCCTCGTTCGTCTGTCCAGGAGAAAGCACACCGTCCGTCAGACCACGGCCGCGAGGCCCTGACCCCGAGGAGAGTCGCCCCCATGTTTCGCCGGCGCGAACCCGTCCCCTTCGCCTTCGTCGCCGAGGCCGACCGCTTCCGTAGCAACGTCACTCCGCCGCCGCGCGAGCGTCTCGGCGTGGCCCAGATCACCGCCCGTAGTCTGGTCGGACTGACCGTGGTGGCGGGGCTCGTGGGCTCGCTGCTCTTCGGCATACCCGCACTGCAGCCGTACCAGGCGTCCGAGAAGCCCGCGGGGACGGCGCAGCCGTCGGAGGTGTCCGCGGAGCGGTAGCCTCACGGGCACAGCCCAACCGAACGTGCATGTGAGTGAGGTCCTGCCGTGCCCCTGCCCTTCTTGACGGCCGACGGCGTCTTCGACGCACACGAGGACGAAGCCCTCCCTCATGCGGATCCCGGACGATGGCGTCGCCCCTACCGGCCCGGCCCCTGGCGGGTCGCCGGTGCGGCGGTGCTGCTGCTGCTCTCCGCCTTCATGCTGCTCGCGACGGTGATCATCGCCTTCGCGGGCACCTGGACCGGCGCGGGCATCGCCCTGGCCGCCTCGCTGACCGTGGTCGGATCCGCGCTGCGGATCCTGCGCACGGGCGTGTGGGTGAGCCCCTCGGGGCTGCGCCGGGTCGGCTTCTTCGGGACCCGCTCCCTCGCCTGGAGCGAGGTCGCCGGGGTCAGCACGGTCCAGCAGCCGGTGCGCTGGCTGGGACTGCCGAGGACCGTGCAGGGGCAGGCGCTGACGGTGGCCGCGCGCAGCGGCGCACAGCTGCCGGTGCTGCTGACCGACCACAGCGCCGACTTCCTGGCGCGCGGCGAGGCCTTCGACCGGGCTGCCGGACAGGTGGAGGCGTGGGCCGAGGAGTACCGGGCCGTGCCCGCCTGAGGGCGGGAGGACGGCACGAGGGCCCGTACGGGGATCGTCCCGTACGGGCCCTTCCGTGTGCGCCTCCGCGGCGCCTACGCGCGTGCCTGGTGCAGGGCTATGGCCCGCTGCATGGCCTTGCGGGCCCGCGGGGTGTCGCGGGCGTCGTGGTAGGCGACGGCGAGGCGGAACCAGGTGCGCCAGTCCCCCGGCGCGTCCTCGGTCTCCGCCTTGCGGCGCGCGAACACCTCGTCGGCGGAGTCCCGCAGGATCCGGCCGTACTCGTCCCGTTCGAGCTCGTCGGCGGGCAGGCCGCCCTCGGCCTCCAGCTCGGCGGCGAGCTGGTTGGCCCGCGTGACGAACCGGGTGTTCATCCAGAGGAACCAGATGCCGATGACCGGCAGGACGAGCACGGCCGCCCCGAAGGTGACGGTGAGCCAGGTGCCCTGCTGGATCAGCATCAGGCCCCGGCTGCCGACCAGGACGAAGTAGACGACCAGGACGGCGGCCGTGACGAGGTAGGTGATCTTCGCGCGCATGCTGCTACTGCCTCATCAGCCGAGGTCGAGGAAGTTTTCCAGGCCGAAGGTGAGGCCCGGGGTCTGCGTCACGCGGCGGGCGCCGAGCAGGATGCCCGGCATGAAGCTGCTGTGGTGCAGGGAGTCGTGACGGATGGTCAGGGTCTCGCCCTCGCCGCCGAGCAGCACCTCCTGGTGGGCCAGCAGCCCGCGCAGGCGGATGGCGTGCACCGGTACGCCGTCGACGTCGGCGCCGCGGGCGCCGTCGAGGGCCGTGGCGGTGGCGTCCGGCTGGGCGCCGAGGCCGGCCTCGGCGCGGGCGGCCGCGATGAGCTGGGCCGTACGGGTCGCCGTGCCGGAGGGGGCGTCGACCTTCTTCGGGTGGTGCAGCTCGACGACCTCGACGGACTCGAAGTAGCGGGCGGCCTGGGCGGCGAACTTCATGGTGAGGACGGCGCCGATGGAGAAGTTCGGGGCGATGAGCACCCCGGTCTCCGGGGAGGCGGCCAGCCAGGTGTTCAGCCGGGCGAGGCGGTCCTCGTTCCAGCCGGTGGTGCCGACCACGGCGTGGATGCCGTGGCCGATGAGGAACTCCAGGTTCCCCATCACCGAGTCGGGAGTGGTCAGCTCGACCGCGACCTGGGCTCCCGCCTCGGCCAGCGTCTCGAGCTTGTCACCCCGTCCGAGGGCCGCCACCAGCTCCATGTCCGCGGCGGCCTCGACGGCCTTGACCGCCTCGGAGCCGATGCGGCCCCGGGCGCCGAGGACCGCCACGCGCAGCTTGCTCATTGTTGCTTCCTTAGGGTGCGTGCGTACGGGTCTAGGCGACCGCTTCGTCGAGGCGGGCGGCCTGCTTCTCCTTGAGCGGGCCGATCACCGCGAGCGAGGGCCGCTGCGCCAGTACATCCCGGGCGACCGCGCGGACCTCGTCCGGGGTCACCGCCGAGATGTGGCCCAGCATGTCGTCGACGGACATCTGGTCGCCCCAGCACAGCTCGCTCTTGCCGATGCGGTTCATGATCGCGCCGGTGTCCTCCAGGCCGAGGACGGTGGAGCCGGAGAGCTGGCCGACGGCCCGGCGGATCTCCTCGTCGGTGAGGCCTTCGGAGGCGACGGTGTCGAGCTCCTGGCGGCAGATCCGCAGCACGTCGTGGACCTGGCTGGGCCGGCAGCCGGCGTAGACCCCGAAGAGGCCGGTGTCGGCGAAGCCGGAGGTGTACGAGTACACGCTGTAGGCCAGGCCGCGCTTCTCGCGGACCTCCTGGAAGAGCCGCGAGGACATGCCGCCGCCCAGGGCGGTGTTCAGCACGCCCAGGGCCCAGCGGCGGTCGTCGGTGCGGGACAGGCCGGGCATGCCGAGGACCACGTGGGCCTGCTCGGTCTTGCGGGTGACCAGGTCGACGCGGCCCGCGGTGCGGATCCGCTTGGCGCCGGTGCGCGGGCCGACCGGCTGGGCGTCGGTGTGCCCCAGCGCGCCGGCCTTCTCGAAGGCCGCGCGGACCTGGCGTACGACCTTGTTGTGGTCGACGTTGCCGGCGGCGGCCACGACCAGGCGGGTCGGGTCGTAGTGCTTCTTCCAGAAGCGGCGGATCCGGTCGGCGCCGAGGGCGTTGATGGTGTCGACGGTGCCGAGGACGGGGCGGCCGAGCGGCGAGTCCCCGTACATGGTCTGGGCGAACAGGTCGTGGACCATGTCGCCCGGGTCGTCCTCGGTCATCGCGATCTCTTCGAGGATGACCCCGCGCTCGGCGTCGACGTCCTCCTCGCGGATCAGCGAGCCGGTGAGCATGTCGCAGACGACGTCGATGGCCAGCGGCAGGTCGGTGTCGAGGACCCGGGCGTAGTAGCAGGTGTACTCCTTCGCCGTGAAGGCGTTCATCTCGCCGCCGACCGCGTCGATCGCGGAGGAGATGTCGAGGGCGGTGCGCTGCGCGGTGCCCTTGAAGAGGAGGTGCTCCAGGTAGTGGGTGGCGCCGTTGAGAGCGGGCGTCTCGTCGCGCGAGCCCACGTTGGCCCAGATGCCGAAGGTGGCGGAGCGGACGGAGGGCAGCGTCTCGGTGACGATGCGCAGTCCGCCGGGCAGGACCGTGCGCCGGACGGTGCCGATGCCGCTGCGGCCCTTGAGGAGTGTTTGGGTACGGGCGAGGGCCCGCCCCTCGGAGGAGGGGCGGGCCGTCACACGGGAACTACGCGACGTCACTTGTCGGAGTCGTCCTTGTCAGCCTCAGCGGCCTCTTCACCCTCGATCACGGGGACCAGGGAGAGCTTGCCGCGCTGGTCGATCTCGGCGATCTCGACCTGCACCTTGGCGCCGACCGCGAGCACGTCCTCGACGTTCTCCACGCGCTTGCCGCCGGCGAGCTTGCGGATCTGCGAGATGTGCAGCAGGCCGTCCTTGCCGGGCATGAGGGAGACGAAGGCACCGAAGGTGGTGGTCTTGACGACCGTGCCCAGGTACCGCTCGCCGACCTCCGGCATGGTCGGGTTGGCGATCGCGTTGATCGTGGCGCGGGCGGCCTCGGCGGCCGGGCCGTCGGCGGCACCGATGTAGATGGTGCCGTCGTCCTCGATCGTGATCTCGGCGCCGGTGTCCTCCTGGATCTGGTTGATCATCTTGCCCTTGGGGCCGATGACCTCGCCGATCTTGTCCACGGGGATCTTGACGGTGATGATCCGCGGGGCGTTCGGGGACATCTCGTCCGGCGTGTCGATCGCTTCCATCATCACGTCGAGGATGTGGAGGCGGGCGTCGCGGGCCTGGGTCAGGGCCGCGGCCAGGACGGAGGCCGGGATGCCGTCCAGCTTGGTGTCGAGCTGGAGGGCGGTGACGAACTCCTTGGTGCCGGCGACCTTGAAGTCCATGTCGCCGAAGGCGTCCTCCGCACCGAGGATGTCGGTGAGGGCGACGTAGTGGGTCTTGCCGTCGATCTCCTGGGAGATCAGGCCCATGGCGATGCCGGCGACGGGGGCCTTGAGGGGCACACCGGCGTTCAGCAGCGACATGGTGGAGGCGCAGACCGAGCCCATGGACGTCGAGCCGTTGGAGCCGAGGGCCTCGGACACCTGGCGGATCGCGTAGGGGAACTCCTCGCGCGTCGGCAGGACCGGCACGATCGCGCGCTCGGCGAGCGCGCCGTGGCCGATCTCGCGGCGCTTGGGGGAGCCCACGCGGCCGGTCTCGCCGACGGAGTACGGCGGGAAGTTGTAGTTGTGCATGTAGCGCTTGCGGGTCACCGGGGAGAGGGTGTCCAGCTGCTGCTCCATGCGGAGCATGTTGAGGGTGGTGACGCCCAGGATCTGGGTCTCGCCACGCTCGAAGAGCGCCGAGCCGTGCACGCGCGGGATGGCCTCGACCTCGGCGGCGAGGGTACGGATGTCCGTGAGCCCGCGGCCGTCGATGCGGACCTTGTCCTTGATGACGCGCTCGCGCACCAGGGCCTTGGTCAGGCTGCGGTAGGCGGCGGAGATCTCCTTCTCGCGGCCCTCGAAGGCCGGGAGGAGCTTCTCGGCGGCGATCTCCTTGACGCGGTCCAGCTCGGCCTCGCGGTCCTGCTTGCCCGCGATGGTCAGCGCCTGGGTGAGCTCGCCCTTGACGGCGGCCGCGAGGGCCTCGTACACGTCGTCCTGGTAGTCCAGGAAGACCGGGAACTCGCCCTCGGGCTTGGCGGCCTTCGCGGCCAGGTCGGCCTGGGCCTTGCAGAGGACCTTGATGAACGGCTTCGCGGCGTCGAGACCCGCGGCGACGACCTCCTCGGTCGGCGCCTCGGCGCCGCCCTTGACGAGGGCGATGGTCTTCTCGGTGGCCTCGGCCTCGACCATCATGATCGCGACGTCGCCGTCCTCCAGGGCGCGGCCCGCGACGACCATGTCGAAGACGGCGTCCTCGAGCTCGGTGTGCGTCGGGAAGGCCACCCACTGGCCGCGGATCAGCGCGACGCGGACGCCGCCGATCGGGCCGGAGAAGGGCAGGCCGGCCAGCTGGGTGGACGCGGACGCGGCGTTGATCGCGATGACGTCGTACAGGTGGTCGGGGTTGAGCGCCATGATCGTGGCGACGACCTGGATCTCGTTGCGCAGGCCCTTCTTGAAGGACGGGCGCAGCGGGCGGTCGATCAGGCGGCAGGTGAGGATCGCGTCCTCGGAGGGGCGGCCCTCGCGGCGGAAGAAGGAGCCGGGGATCTTGCCGGCCGCGTACTGGCGCTCCTCGACGTCCACCGTCAGGGGGAAGAAGTCGAGCTGGTCCTTGGGCTTCTTCGACGCGGTGGTCGCGGAGAGCACCATCGTGTCGTCGTCCAGGTAGGCAACGGCGGAGCCGGCGGCCTGGCGGGCCAGACGGCCCGTCTCGAAGCGGATGGTGCGGGTGCCGAAGGAACCGTTGTCAATGACGGCCTCGGCGTAGTGGGTCTCGTTCTCCACTAGCGATATCTCCATTTTCGTCGTCTCCGTCCGTCACCCGTGTGGTGGCGGACGGTTGCGGAGAAGCGCTCCTGGCGTGCGGGCCGGTCTTCGATCGAAGCACCCGGTTCTGAGCCCCGTCGCGGGGCTTTCCGGATGCCACTACCGAGGACCGGCGGCGTAGGGAGGGCGCTCCTCCTCTTCAGTTGTGCGCTGTGTCCCAGACTACAAAGCGTCCGGTACGTCGCGCACGTACAGCAAAGGGAGCGGCCCCATCGGTGTGGGAACCGCTCCCTTCACAGCGTCTTTACTTGGCGCCGGCCGCACCGCGACGGATGCCGAGGCGCTCGACCAGCGTACGGAAGCGCTGGATGTCCTTCTTGGCCAGGTACTGCAGCAGGCGGCGGCGCTGGCCGACCAGGATCAGCAGACCACGACGGGAGTGGTGGTCGTGCTTGTGGGTCTTGAGGTGCTCGGTCAGGTCCGAGATGCGGCGGGACAGCATCGCGACCTGGACCTCGGGGGAGCCGGTGTCGCCCTCCTTGGCACCAAACTCTGCGATGAGCTGCTTCTTCGTTGCGGCGTCGAGCGGCACGCGTACTCCTCGTAATAGGTCTTCGTTGCCACCGAGTGCCCCAGGTCGAATTCTCTGGGGAGCTTCCGTTACTCGGGAGGCGGGGTCCGCTGGGCGCAGTCTCCAGAGGTCTCCGGGGACGCGTACACAAACGGCCGTCACACAGCGTACCAGGCTGTCGGGTCGCGCCGTCTCAGCTGGTGAGAGAGCGGGCGCGGCCGTAGACGTCCAGCACGGCGAGGGCCAGCGGGACCAGGCTGAGCAGTACTGCGGCCTCGGTGAGGTCGAGCAGCCTTCCCCAGAAGGGTGACAGGCCCTTGCGGGGGATGACAAGCGCAATTCCGACGAGGAGGGCGGCTCCGGCGGCGACGGCGGCCGAGAGCCAGACCGTGCGCAGGTCCAGGCCGCCGCGGTCGTGGTAGCGGGTGAGCTCGAACACGAGAGCGGCGGGCGGGTGCAGCGCCAGGCCCAGGATCAGCAGCCCCACGGCGGCCAGGCCCGCGGCCAGGGCGCACACCACCTGGGAGGTGTAGCGGAAGAGGCGGGCCCGCAGCAGCATCGCCAGGCCCGCGGCGAGGGCCAGCAGCCGGGCCCAGGTGCTGCCGGAGAAGCCGAGGACGGCGGCGGCCGCGACGGTGACGGCGGCGCAGCCCCCGACCAGGCCGAGGAGCATCTCGTGGCCCCGCCGGGCCTGGGCGGCGATGGCCTCGGCGTCGAGCGGTGCCGCCTGCTGGTCGGCGCCGCCCTGGTCGGCGTACGGACCGGCGTCGTGGCGGTCGGGGGCCTCGTAGTCGGGCGCGGCGCTCTGCGGGGCGGCGTACCCGATGGGCAGCCGGGCGAAGCGGGCGGACAGGCCGGGCAGGAAGGCGACGAGCCCGATCGCGGCGGGGGCGCACACGGCGGCGGTGGCCGTGGCGGAGGCGTCGGCGGCGATGGCACCGAAGGTGGCCAGGGTCCCTGTGGCGGCGAGGAAGGTGGCGGCGACGAAGGGGGCGTCCCCGTGCGGGGTGAGCGCGACCAGCGCGACGGAGGCGACCAGGACGCAGGCGCAGCCGAGCAGGAACTGCAGGCGCCCCGGTCCCTGGCTGGCGCCGGCGGCGACGATGCCCGAGCCGGCGATCAGCAGGTGCGGCAGCGCGCCGAGGCCGAGGGCGACGGCGGAGCCCCGGTCGCGGTAGACGCGGGCGCGGACCCCGGCGGCGGCGGTGAGCAGCAGGCCGACGGCCCCGGCGATGACGCCGGGGAGGCCGTGCATGTCGTGGCGGACCGGGTCGGCGTACCAGAGGACGAAGCCGAGCAGGACGAGCAGCAGGGCGGCGCCGGCCAGGCCCGCCCCGCGGAGCATGTCGTCGCTCCAGCGGTGGCGGTCGCGCACGACGGCCGAGGCGACGGCGTCGGAGACGTCGTCGAAGACGGCGGGCGGCAGGGACTCGGCGAAGGGGCGCAGGCTGAGCACCTCGCCGTCGAGGACCTGCTGGGCGGCGAGGGTGCGGGCGCCGTCGAGGACGGCGCCGGAGCGGCGGACGAGGTGGAAGCCGGTGGGGGCTCCGACGGGCTGGGTCTGGCCGGTGAGGCGCAGCAGTTCGGGGTAGACGTCGGCGACGGCGATGTCCTCGGGGAGGGCGACGTCGATGCGGCTGTCGGGGGCCACGACGGTGACCCTGCAGAAACCGGTCGCCTCGGCCGTACTCACCTGTGTGACCCCCCTGGTTGGCGCCGCCCCGCCGCGGCGGCGGCCGATTCGCGGATGCGCATGATGCGGGCGTCACCCTACCCGGCGGCTGCCCGGGTGCCGGCAAGTAGGATCACCGTCGCGCCGGGCGCGGGGTGCGGGAGTGCCCTTCCGGGCCCGGGAGTTGGGGGCGCCGGCCGCGTCGTCCCGTCCGTTTTCGAGGGATTGATGCTCCGGTGAGCCAGATCGTCGTCAAGCGCCCGCCCCGGTCGCTGCCGCCCGAAGTCCCCTCCGAGGACCTGAGGCTGGAGGCGCCGCCGGAACTCCCCCGGGGCCAGCAGGAGGGCATGCTGATGCAGCTCCTGCCGATGCTGGGCATGGGTTCGTCGGTCGTCTTCTTCTTCATGCCGGGCACGGCCCCGTTCATGCGGGTCATGGGCGTGCTGATGCTGGCGTCCACGGTGGGCATGGTCATCGCGCAGCTGGTGCGCTACCGGCGCGGTACGCAGGGGCAAATGGCCGACGTGCGGCGCGACTACCTCAAGTACCTCGCGCAGACGCGCCGTCAGGTGCGCCGCACCGCGCGGGCGCAGCGTGACGCGCAGCTGTACCTGCACCCCGCGCCGGACCAGTTGTGGTCGGTGGTGGCGGAGGGCTCGCGCCTGTGGGAGCGGCGGGTCGGCGACGCGGACTTCGGGCAGGCCCGGCTGGGGCTGGGTGCGCAGCGGCTCGCGACCGCGCTGGTGGCTCCGGACACGGCCCCGGTGGACGAGCTGGAGCCGCTGACGGCGGGCGCGATGCAGCGCTTCCTGAAGGTGCACTCCTCGCTGGACGGGCTGCCGGTGGCGGTGTCGTTGCGGGCGTTCTACCACGTGACGGTCTCGGGGGAGGCGGAGTCGGCGCGCGGTACGGCCCGGGCGATGGTGGCGCAGCTGGTGACGCTGCACTCCCCCGAGGACCTGGTGGTGGCGGTGGTGGCCGCGCGGGGGGCGGTGCCGTCGTGGGACTGGGTGAAGTGGCTGCCGCACGTGCAGGTGCCGGGGCAGGTCGACGGGGCCGGTACGAAGCGGCTGTTCGGCGACGACCTGGGTGAGCTGCAGGGGCTGCTGGGGTCCCGGCTGGAGGGGCGGCCGCGGTTCAGCCGCGAGGTGTCCCCGGTGCTGGACCAGCCGCACCTGGTGGTGGTCCTCGACGGGGGCCTGGTGCCGCCCGACTCGGTGTTCGCGGCGGCCGAGGGGTTGCAGGGCGTGACCATCGTGGAGGTGGTCGCGGGCGAGCTGGACGAGCGGCGCGGCGGTCTGTCGGTCGTGGTGCGGCCGGGCCGGCTGCGGCTGGAGTCGGGCGCGGGGGTCGCGTACGAGGGCGTGCCGGACACGCTGTCGCTGCCCGCGGCGGAGGCCCTGGCCCGGCAGCTGGCGCCGCTGCGCACCGGCGGCGGGGACGATGACGAGCCGCTGCTGGCGAACCTGGACTTCACGGACCTGCTGAACCTGGGCGACGCGGCCTCGGTGGACGTCTCCCGCACCTGGCGGCCGCGTTCGGCCGGTGAGCGGCTGCGCGTGCCGATCGGTGTGGGCGAGGACGGCGCGCCCGTGATGCTGGATCTGAAGGAGGCCGCGCAGGAGGGGATGGGCCCGCACGGGCTGTGCGTGGGCGCGACCGGTTCGGGCAAGTCGGAGCTGCTGCGCACGCTGGTGCTGGGGCTGGCGGTGACGCACACCTCGGAGACGCTGAACTTCGTCCTCGCGGACTTCAAGGGCGGTGCCACCTTCACCGGCATGGGGCAGATGCCGCACGTCGCGGCCGTGATCACCAACCTGGCGGACGACCTGACGCTGGTCGACCGGATGGGCGACTCGATCCGCGGCGAGCTCCAGCGCCGTCAGGAGCTGCTGCGCTCGGCGGGCAACTACGCGAACGTCCACGACTACGAGAAGGCCCGTGCGGCCGGCGCCCCGCTGGAGCCGCTGGCCTCCCTGGTGCTGGTCATCGACGAGTTCAGCGAGCTGCTGACCGCGAAGCCCGACTTCATCGACATGTTCATCCAGATCGGCCGCATCGGGCGCTCGCTGGGCGTGCACCTGCTGCTGGCCTCCCAGCGGCTGGAGGAGGGCAAGCTGCGCGGGCTGGACACGTACCTCTCCTACCGGATCGGTCTGCGGACGTTCTCGGCGGCGGAGTCGCGGACGGCGATCGGCGTGCCGGACGCGTACCACCTGCCGTCGGTGCCCGGTTCGGGCTATCTGAAGTTCGGCACGGACGAGATGACCCGGTTCAAGGCGGCGTACGTCTCGGGCGCCTACCGCTCGGGCGGGCAGGACCTGTCGGTGGGGCCGTTCCCGGTGGAGCGGCGGCCCGCGCTGTTCACGGCGGCTCCGGTCCCGGTGGTGTACGCGGCTCCGGACCCGGCCCACCCGTCGGAGGAGCGGTCGGAGCGGACGGACGACGCGCTCGCGGACACGGTGCTCGACGTGATCGTCGGGCGGCTGGAGGGGCAGGGGGTGCCGGCGCACCAGGTGTGGCTGCCGCCGCTGGACCGGGCGCCGTCCCTGGACCAGCTGCTGCCGGCGCTGGCGCCGTCGGCGGAGCGCGGGCTGCACGCGGAGGGGTACACGCGGCCGGGCGGGCTCGTGGTGCCGCTCGGCCTGATCGACAAGCCCTTCGAGCAGCGGCGCGAGGTGCTGTACCGGGACTTCTCCGGGGCGGCGGGCCACATGATGGTCGTCGGCGGTCCGCAGTCGGGCAAGTCGACGCTGATGCGGACGCTGATCTCCTCGTTCGCGCTGACGCACACCCCGCGCGAGGTGCAGTTCTACGGGCTGGACTTCGGCGGCGGCGCGCTGTCCTCGGTGGCGGAGCTGCCGCACGTGGGCGGGATCGCCTCCCGGCTGGATCCGGAGCGGGTGCGGCGCACGGTCGCGGAGGTGGCGGGGATCCTGGCCCGCCGCGAGGAGTTCTTCCGGGCCGAGGGCATCGATTCCATCGGCACCTACCGGCGCCGGCGGGCGGCGGGCGAGCTGCCCGGCGAGGCGTGGGGCGACGTGTTCCTGGTCGTCGACGGCTGGGGCGGGTTCCGCGGCGAGTACGAGGGCCTGGAGCCGGTGGTGACGGACATCGCGGCCCGGGGGCTGGGCTACGGCATCCACGTGGTGATCACGGCGGCCCGGTACATGGAGGTGCGGGCAGCCCTGAAGGACCAGCTGCTGAGCCGGCTGGAGCTGCGGCTCGGCGACGTCATGGACTCCGAGTTCGACCGCCGGGTCGCGGCGAACGTGCCCACGGGGATGCCGGGGCGCGGGCAGGTGCCGGAGAAGCTGCACTTCCTGGGGGCGCTGCCGCGGATCGACGGCTCGCACGAGGCGGAGAGCCTCTCGCAGGCCACCGGGGACTTCGTGGCGGCCGTGCGGGCGGGCTGGGCCGGTCCCTCGGCTCCCGGGGTGCGGCTGCTGCCGCGGCTGCTGCACGCGGACCAGCTGCCCAAGGGCGGGGAGTTCCCCGAGCGGGGGATCGCCATCGGGATCGACGAGACGGCCCTGGAGCCGGTGTTCGTCGACTTCGAGAGCGACCCCTTCTTCCTGGTGTTCGGCGAGAGCGAGTCGGGCAAGACGAACCTGCTGCGGCTGATCGCCCGGCAGATCGCCCAGCGCTACCGGCCCGACCAGGCGAAGCTGGTGGTCGGCGACTACCGGCGGGGGCTGCTGGGGGCGCTGCCGGAGGAGTACCTGCTGGAGTACGCGCCGATGGCGAGCTCCCTGCAGATGCACATGGAGGCGCTCGTCGGGGTGTTCTCGCGCAGGCAGCCGCCGACGGACGTCACCCCGCAGCAGCTGCGGGACCGCAGCTGGTGGTCGGGGCCGGACGTCTTCATCGTGATCGACGACTACGACCTGGTCGCCACGAGCCAGGGCAACCCGCTGGCGCAGCTGGTGGAGTTCCTGCCCTTCGCCCGGGACACCGGGGTCCGCTTCGTCATCGCCCGCAGTTCGGCGGGCGCCTCGCGGGCGATGTACGAGCCCTTCATGCAGCGGATCAAGGAGCTGGGCGCGCAGGGCGTGGTGCTGTCGGGCGACCCCTCCGAGGGCGATCTGCTGGGCACCGTCCGCTCCCGTCCGATGCCGCCGGGCCGCGGCTACCACGTCTCGCGCCGGCGCGGCACCTCGCTGGTGCAGCTGGGCCGCATGCCGCGGCCGTAGGGAGTGCGCGGGCGGGGTCGGGCGGCCATCGGGGGAAAGGGGTCCCCCGGCGGCCGCGTTCCCCCGATAATCGGCAGCGAAGACCGAGCAGGACCGCACGACCGACGGGAAGGGCCGCGCATGGGCACCCAGCAGGAGAAGGACGAGCTGTACGCGCTCGACATCAGCGACGTCGAGTGGCAGGGGCCTCCCGGGACCAGCCCGGACGAGGAGCGGGTCGAGATCGCCAAGCTGCCCGAGGGCGCGGTGGCGATGCGGTCCTCACTGGACCGCGACACGGTGCTGCGCTACACGGCGGCCGAGTGGGAGGCCTTCGTCCTCGGGGCACGGGACGGCGAGTTCGACCTCACCTGAGCGGGCCGGCGGCACGCATGCGAAGGGCGCGCGCCCTGGCCGGGCGCGCCCCCTTCGCATGCCGTGCGTACGCAGCGCCGTACGGGCTCAGAAGGCCTCGGTGAACAGGCGCGAGGCCTTCACGTCGGTGGCGCGGTAGTCGCCCTTGCCGCGCTCGATGAGCTGGGCGACGGACTCCAGCTGCTTCTGCATGTGGTCCGCGCGGCCGTGGTACTTCCTCTGGAGGTCGAGGTAGGCGATGTGCGCCTCGCCGTCCCAGGTGTCGGTGACGACCTTCACGGCCGCCTCCATCTCCTCCAGGTCCTTGAGGATGTTCCTGGAGACGACGCGGATGCGGTCCGCCATCTGCTGGACGCTCTCGTACCGTACCCGGGTGTGGCCGTCTTCGTTGCCTGCCATGTCCTTCTCCTTCGGGCTGGGGTGTGCTGGGGCGGGGCGGGCGTCAGAGGCTCTCGAGGCCCGAGCGGACGCCGCCGGTTCCCGCCGCGGCACCGGCACCGGCGTTGATCGTCTTGAACGCCGCGCGGACGTCCTCGTCCTGCGCGTTGGTCAGGTTCTTCGTCTGCGCGACGGCGTCGTGCAGGACGGTGAGCAGCCGGCGGATCTCGTCGTGGTCGAGGTTGAGGTCCGACTGGGCCTTCTGGAAGCCGCCGGCGCCCACACCGGTCCAGCCCGCGTGCGCGGTGGCGAGGATGTCGGCCAGCTCACGGGCCTGGGCGGTCACGGCGTTGGCCGTCTCGGAGATCTTGTTGGCCGCCTTGACGACCGGATCGTCCGCAAGTCCGAAATTGTTCGTCATCCGAAGCTCCTCACTTCTCAATTCCCCGGCAGAACCGGCAGATTGCATGGCGGAGCGGATGCCGGGGGCGCGAACTCGCGCCACACGCACCGGACTTCCCCCTCCGCTTCACACGGATCGCCGATCACAGTCGTGAAGCCTGCGGTCACTCTAGTCAGTTCGGCCGACCCGCCCAACACCGGCCGCCCGGTTCCGCGGCCGGACCGTGCCGTTCACTGCAAACGGCCGCGGCGGGCGCGCGCGTCGCGCACGACGGTGGCGATCCCCGCGATGACGGCGATGAGGACGCCCGCGATCCCGAGGGCGTAGGTGCCGAGCCGCTCCTGCCGCTCCCGTGCGGTCTCCGACAGCTGGAGGGCGGCCGCCCGGGGCGCGGCCGCCGGGGGCGGCCCCGGGTCCGGGACGGGGGGCCGGGGGGTGCCGGCGTCCTGGGTGACGGCCCGCACCGGGTCCACGACGCCCCAGCCGACGTAGTCGTCGCGGCCGTTGACCGAACGCTCGGCGGTGTTCTGGATCTGCCAGACCACCTCCTGCGGGGTCCACTGCGGGTGCTCGGCGCGCAGCAGGGCCGCGACCCCGGCGACGTAGGGGGCGGAGAAGCTGGTGCCGTTGTCGACGCACTGGCCGAAGCCGGGGACGGTGGAGACCATGTCGACGCCGGGGGCGGCGACCCCGATGAAGTCGCCGGGCTGGGAGAAGGCCGCCCGTTCGTTGTTGCGGTCGGAGGAGGCCACGGCGAGGACCCCGGGGAAGGCCGCCGGGTAGGTCTTGCGCTTCTGGCCGCTCAGCCCGTCGTTGCCCGCCGAGGCGATGACCACGGCGTTGGCGGCCAGGGCCCGCTGGACGGCCTTGGCCAGCTCGGAGTCCGCGGTCAGCGGGGCGTCGGTGTCCTGGGAGACGTTGATGACCTGGGCGCCCTTGGCGACGGCGTGGTCGATGGCCTGGGCGAGGGTGGCCGCGTTGCCGTTGCCCTGTCCGTCGTTCTGCCGGATGGGGATGACGGTGGCCTCGGGGGCGAGGCCGACGAAGCCGGTGCCCTGCTGGGGCCGGGCCGCGATCAGTCCGGCGACCTTGGTGCCGTGCCCGGCGGTGTCGTTGGTGCCGTCGCCGCCCTTGGGGTCGAGGAAGTCCCGGCCCGCGCCCGTGTCGAGGGCGCCGGCGAGCTGCGGGTTGGCGCGGTCCACGCCGGTGTCGATGACCGCGACCCGGACTCCCTGGCCCCTGGTCCGCGCCCACAGGGCGTCGAGCATGACCCGCTGGAGGGCCCAGGGCCGGTCGGCGATCTGCTTCTTCATGGGGAAGGTGCACTCGCCCGCCCCGTCCAGGGCGAGGGCGTACGGGGACTGCGGCGCGGACGCCGTGCCGCCGAGGGCCGTCACGGCGAAGGCGGTGGCCGCCACGGCGGCGCGGGAGAGCTGGGGCATGGCCGGTGTCCTCACGAACCCTGGGGCTGACGGGCCGAGTTGGTGTCCAGCCGGGGTCCCTTGGACAGGAACTCCGACCAGGCGATCGGCACCATGGCGGGGACGACGTTGCCGTAGCCGAGCCGCACCTGGGCCTGGCTGGGCTCGGGCCGGCCGTCGCCGGCGCCCGGCACCTGCGGGGCCGCCCCGATGCCCGACCGCGCGGCGTCGCTGTCGCCGTTGGCCTGGACGGCGTACCGCAGGCCGGTGTCCGTGACCAGGAACAGGGCGCCGCCCGCCGAGGTCTGCCGGCCCTGCACCTGGGTGTAGAGCAGGCCCGTGCCGGGGGTGACGTACGAGCTGGTGCCGCTGGCGGTGATGTCGACGGGGAAACCGGTGCCGGCCCAGGTGCTCAGCGTCTGGTTGCCCTGGCCGTCGACGGAACGCAGGACGTTGCACACGGTGTCGCGCCGTTCGCCGCCCTGCACGGCGCCGGGCGTGTCCGCGACCCGGTTGACCTGGGTGGCGCGCCGGCGGGGCCACTTGGCGTCGTCCTTGAAGGGGGCGCCCGGGTTCAGGGACTGCAGGTCGGTCTCGCGGGCCTTGCCGTGCATGTTGAGGCTGTCGGTCGCGGGCGAGGAGATCAGCAGCCACGCCACGAACTCGGAGACCTGTGCGACGCGGTCGGGCAGGACGACGTAGTGCTGGGTGCCGGAGCCGGTCTGCGCGGTCAGCACCATGCCGACCTTGGCGTCGGCGCCGCCCAGGCCCGGGACGGCGGCGTCCGCGCCCGGCGTGCCGGGCAGCTGCGGGAAGGCCAGGTCGTCGCCGGAGTTGAGGGTGGCCAGCCACTCCCCGGTCACCGGCTGCGGCGTCGCGCCGGTGCCGACCAGGGCCGTGGTGAGGGTCCCGGAGTCGGGCCGGCCGTCGGGGAACCTGTACTTGGTGCCGGCCGCGTCGACCAGGTAGCGCTCCTTGGCGCCGCCGGTGTTCTGCACGTACAGCACCTGGGTGCCGGTCGTGCGGTGGCCGTCGTCCAGCAGGCCCGCCTCGCGGTCGGCGAGGACGAAGGCGGCGGTCTGCACGCCGCGGTTGTTGCCGCCGGGCCGCTGGCAGACGGCCCAGCGCTTGGCCCTGCCGGCCTCCGCCGCGGCGGGGAGCCGGTCGGGGGCGTAGGGGATGCCGATGATGGGGCCGCGCGGCGGCTTGCCCGCGTCCAGCACCTTGTCCTCGACCTGGACGACCTTGGACGTGCGCGGGTCGAGCAGCAGCCGCGCCGACGCCAGGTTGAGCACGGGGTGCAGGCGGGTCTGGTCCTTGCCGTTCACCTTGGTGGTCAGCACCACGTACCGGGTCGTCGACTGCTTGCCGACGATGACCATCGCGCCGGGCTTGTCCCACCCCTTGGGCGCCTGCGGTTTGAACATGCCCCAGGCGCCGAAGCCCGCGACCACCAGCGCGCCGATCACCACACCGGGCAGGACCGCGCGCAGCGGGCGGGGAGCGCCCTCCTCGGTACCCGTGGCGGAGGGCTGGAGGAACGCGGCCACGGTGCGCCGCTTCGCAAAGGTGTACGCGTTGAGCTCATCACGTCGGGATGCCATGACCGCCTGCTTCTCCCCGCACGGCCCGGTCGGTGGGGCCGCTCACCGGGCCTTGGTTGTCGGACCGGGGACCTACTATGCCTCTTGACGGAGGGTCGGCAGGGGGCGGGTAGGCTGGGGCGGCCGCTCAGCGCCGTCCAGGCCGGGGTGTTCAGGGCTGGTTGGGGTGGATTGGGAAGGTTCCCGGAGGCGGGCGGCGGCTGCCGCGCCGTGCCGGAACCCGTCGGATCCGCCCCCCGGGATGGGGAGGTGCGCGAGTGAGTGCCAGCGTGACGGAGCCGCGGACTGCCGCGGCCGCACCCGCGCGCGGCGGGGTCACGCCGCATCCGCGACCGAGCCCTGGCCGCTTCGGACCGTTCCGATTGCAACAGCTCGTCCTCCTCCAGCTGGCGGCCGCCGCGCTGCTCGTGGCCTGGGTGGTGGAACCGCTGCTGCTGGTGCCCGCCGGCGTCCTGGCGGCGGCCCTGGCGCTGCTCGCCCTCGTACGCCGCCACCAGCGTTCCCTGCCCGAATGGATCGGCGGCGCGCTCGCACTGCGCGCCCGGCGGCGCAGGGCCGCCTCCTTCACGGTGCCCGCCGGGACCGAGCCCGGGCTGGCGCCGCTGGTCGAGGCCGATCCGGCGCTGCGGACCTCGACCTTCGGCGACCGCGACCGGCGCCCGGTGGGGCTGGTCGGCGACGGGACCTTCCTGACGGCCGTGGTCCAGGTGGACACGGACGCCACCGCACTGCGGCCCGACCGCACGGAGCGGCCGCTGCCCCTGTCCCTGATCCGGGACGTCCTCGACGTGGACGGGATCCGGCTGGAGTCGGCGCAGCTGGTCCAGCACACGCAGCCCGCGCCCGCTCCGCACCTGCCGGCCCGGTCGATGGCGACGCTCAACTACGCCCCGCTCCAGGCCCGCACGGGCACTCCGGCGGTCCGGCTGACCTGGATCGCGCTCAAGCTCGACCCGGAGCTGTGCCCCGAGGCGGTCGCCGCGCGCGGCGGCGGCCTGGCGGGGGCGCAGCGCTGCGTGGTGCGGGCGGCCGACCAGCTGGCGAGCCGGCTGACCGGGGCCGGGTTCCGGGCCACCGTCCTGACGGAGCAGGAGCTGACGGGCGCGCTGGCGACCTCCTCGTGCGCGAACCCGATGGCGATCACGCAGGCGGGCCGTTCGGCGAGCACCGGCCGACGCACCGAGGAAACCCCGAGGACCTGGCGCTGCGACGACCGGCGCCACACCACGTACTGGATAGGCCGCTGGCCGCAGCTGGGCGGGGCCGGGGCGGCCCTGCCCCAGTTCGTGGCACTGCTCACCTCGCTGCCGGCGCTGGCCACGAACTTCAGCCTCACGATGGCCCCGGCCGCGCGCCAGGGCGTGACGCTGACCGGACACGTACGGGTCACCGGGCGCAGCGACGAGGAGCTGGTGGCGGCCCGGCGGGAACTGGAACGGACGGCGCGGGGCGTGAAGACCGGGCTGGTACGGCTCGACCGGGAACAGGTGCCGGGGCTGCTGGCCTCGCTGCCGCTGGGAGGGGCGCGATGAGCGGCAGGATACGGAGCGGGGTGCGGGGCGGTTTCGGGCTGATCGGCCCCCGCCGGGAGCGGCACGTGGTCCCGGCGGCGGATCTGGACGCGCTGGCGCTGCCCGTCGGGGACGACGGGGTCGTCATCGGCGTGGACGCCGAGGGGCGGCCGGCGGTGCTCGGCGTCAACCGGCCCACCCCGTACGAGGTCACGCTGATCGGCGGCCTGTGGACGGCCCAGGTGCTGGCCCTGCGCACGGCCGCGACGGGGGCCCGGGTCGCGGTGGAGACCGGGCGGGCGCCCGTGTGGGCCGGGCTGGCCCGGGCGGCCGGCGGCGGGCAGCAGTGCGTGACCCTGCACGAGGTGGGCCGGGTCCCGCCGCAGGGCGCCTCGGCGGGCAGCCCGGTGCTGGTGGTCCGGGACTGCGGGATGCGGCCGCCGCGCGGACGGGTGGTGGCGGGGCCCTGGCAGTCGGTGCTGACCCTGCTGCCGTACCTGAGCCCGGCCGCGCCCCGGCTGCTGGCGAACTCGGCGCTGGCCGGGGTGCAGCGGGTGTCCCCCGACGAGGCGGAGCGGATCGGCGCGCTGATGCGGCTGCCGAGGGCTGCGGTGGAGTCGCTGCCGACCCTGGGGGACGGGGTGACGCTGTGGTGCACGCCGCGGGACCGGAAGTTCGTGATGACCCAGGGCACGGAAACGGAGACCGGGCTGCTGGGGGCGGCGCGGCGCATCGACTGAGGCACCGGTGCGCGGTGACGGTTGCTCAGGGCCGGAGCGGCCTGTAGGCAGGAGTACGGGGGCGCGACCTCGGGGGCTTTCGGTCGCCGGGCGCGATTAGGCTGAGCGCGGGCGCGGCGTCGAGTTGGGCGCCCGACCGGTGTTCGACAGACCAGGAGGACCAGTGAGCGGCGATCGGAACGAGAGGCGCGGCGGGACGTGGGACGTCCCGACGGACGATCAGTCCGACGCGGAGCCCGATGTGACGGGCGAGTTCACCATCGACTACACCCCGCCGGCCTGGTACACCCAGGGCTCGTCCGCGCCGGTGGCGGGGGTGCCCGGGCTGCCGGAGGGCGGCGGCTTCGAACCGCACCGCCCGGCGGACGTGGTCTCGCCGCCGACGATGCGGATCGCTCCGGCGTCGCCGCGCCCGGCCGCGCCGTCCCCCTCCTCCGACGCCCCGTCCGCCGTCCCGGCGCAGGCGGGCGCCCCCGCGGCACCGGCGTCCGGGGGCCAGGAAGCCGGGGGCCCGGGCCAGGCGTCCGGAGCGGCGGCTCCGTTCCCGGCTGCGACGGGAGCGGCGGCTGCGGCCGGCGAGGCGGGGTCCGCGGCACCGGTGCCCGGCCAGCGGGAGGCGGGCGCCGACGAGGCGTCCCAGGGGCCGGCGCCGCTCCCGGCGCTGCCCGCGAGCACCCCCGCGGCCTTCCCGGCGGCGCCCGCGCAGGCGGAGCCGGCGGCGCCGTTCGCGGTGCCCGCCGTGGCCCCCATCGCCGCACCCGCCCCCTTCGCCGAGACCGAGGAAGCGTCCCCCGGCCCCGACGCCCCCGCGCAGACCGGGCCGGCCGCCCCGTTCCCGGTGCCCGCCGTGGCCCCCGTCGCCGAGGCCGAGGGAGCGTCCTCCGGCCCCGCCGGGCAGGACGAGCCGGCGCCCGCTCCGGTGGACGCCGTACCGCCGGCGTTCTCGGCGGCCGCCGAGGAGGCGCCGCCTGCCGCCACGCGGACGCCCACCCCGGCCGGGGGAACTCCGGTCGGGGGACCCGGGGGTGAACTGCCGCCGCTGCCGCCCGCGTTCGGCGCCCCGGGCGCACCCCAGGGCTACGGCTTCCCGCCGCCCGCCCAGGAGCCGCAGCAGCCGCAGCAGCCGCAGCCGGGGTACCCGGCACCGCAGCCCCCTCAGGGCTACGGCTTCCCGCCCGCCCCGGAACCGCAGCAGGCCCAGACACAGGCACCGCAGCCCCCGCAGGGCTACGGCTTCCCGCCCGCGCCCCCGCAGCAGCAGGCCCAGGCACCGCAGCCCCCTCAGGGCTACGCGTTCCCGCCTCAGCAGGCGCAGCAGCACGCACCGCAGGGCTACCCGCCCCCGCAGCCGCAGGCACCCGCGCAGGGGCCGTACCCGCAGCAGCCCCACCCCGGCCAGGGCCCCGGCGCCCCCCTCGGCTACACCGCCGCCGTGGAGCTGTCCTCCGACCGCCTCATCCGCGCCAAGCAGAAGCCGAAGCCCACCCGTTCCGGCTTCCGCTTCGGCGGCAAGGCGGCCGAGGCCGACCGCCAGCGCAAGCTGGAGCTCATCCGCACGCCGGTGATGTCCTGCTACCGGATCGCGGTCATCAGCCTCAAGGGCGGCGTCGGCAAGACCACGACCACCACCGCCCTCGGCGCCACCCTCGCCACCGAGCGCCAGGACAAGATCCTGGCCATCGACGCGAACCCCGACGCCGGCACCCTCGGCCGCCGCGTCCGCCGCGAGACCGGCGCGACGATCCGGGACCTGGTCCAGGCGATCCCGTACCTGCACTCGTACATGGACATCCGGCGGTTCACCTCACAGGCCCCCTCCGGCCTGGAGATCATCGCCAACGACGTGGACCCCGCGGTCTCCACGACCTTCAACGACGAGGACTACCGCCGCGTCATAGAGACGCTCGGCCGCCAGTACCCGATCATCCTGACCGACTCGGGCACCGGGCTCCTCTACTCCGCCATGCGCGGGGTCCTGGACCTGGCCGACCAGCTGATCATCATCTCCACCCCGTCCGTGGACGGCGCGAGCAGCGCGAGCACCACGCTCGACTGGCTCTCCGCCCACGGCTACGCCGATCTCGTCTCGCGCTCGATCACCGTCATCTCCGGGGTCCGCGAGACGGCCAAGATGATCAAGGTCGAGGACATCGTGCAGCACTTCGAGACCCGCTGCCGCGGGGTCGTCGTGGTGCCGTTCGACGAGCACCTCGCGGCCGGTGCCGAGGTGGACCTCGACCTGATGCGGCCCAAGACCCGGGAGGCGTACTTCAACCTGTCCGCCCTGGTCGCCGAGGACTTCGTACGCGCCCAGCAGCAGGCCGCGCAGGTCCACTGGGGCGCGCCCCAGATGCCCCCGCAGCCGCAGCACCCCCAGCAGCCGCCGCAGGGACAGCCCCAGGGCCCGTACGGGCAACAGCCCCAGGCCCAGCCGCCGTACGGGCAGCAGCCCTACCCGCAGCCGGGCCAGCCCTGGCAGCAGCCCCCGGCCCCCCAGCCGCCGCAGTACCCCGGCGAATCCCCGCGCGACCCGCGCCTCGGCTGACGGACTGACGGCCTGACGGGCCGGCACACGGCAGGCACGGGAAAGGGCCCGTACCGTCCCAGGACGGTACGGGCCCTTCCTCCGTCGAACGCGGCGGAGCGGCGCGGCGGTCAGCGCCGCGCGGCGTCGAAGGAGTCCGTGAGGACCCGCGCCCGCTTCACGTCGTCCGCGATGGCCTCCAGCAGCCCGTCGAGCGACTCGAACCTCGCCATCCCCCGCACGTACGCGAGGAAGTCGACGCACACCTGCTTCCCGTACAGGTCCAGGCCGACGCGGTCGATCGCGTACGCCTCCACGGTGCGCTCGGTGGCGTCGAACTGCACGTTCGTGCCCACCGAGATCGCCGCCGGCATCCGCTCGCCGTCGGCCGTCAGCCAGCCCGCGTACACCCCGTCCGCCGGGATCGCGGTGTGCGGCGGCGTCTCGACGTTGGCCGTCGGGTAGCCGAGCTCGCGCCCGCGCTGCGCACCGCGCACCACGACGCCCTCGACCCGGTGCGGGCGGCCCAGGATCTCGGCGGCGCCCTCCATGTCCCCCTCGGCGACCAGCCGGCGCGCCAGGGTCGAGGAGAACGGCACGCCGCCGCCCGCCTCGCCGCGCTCCACCAGGTCCACCACGTCCACCTCGTAGTCGTAGGTGGAGCCGAGCTCGCGCAGGAAGTCGACGTTCCCGGCGGCCCGGTGGCCGAAACGGAAGTTCGGGCCCTCGATGACGGCGCGCGCGTGCAGCTTGTCGACCAGCACCTTGACGATGAAGTCGGCCGGGGACAGCTGCGAGAACTCCGCCGTGAAGGGCAGGATCAGCAGCGCGTCGACCCCGAGGCCGGCCATCAGTTCGGCACGGCGGTCGTAGGGGGCCAGGATCGGCGGGTGGCTGCCGGGCCGCACGACCTCGCTCGGGTGCGGGCTGAAAGTGACGACGACCGCCGGGACGCCCAGCTCGTGGGCCTTCGCCACGGCCCGGCCGATGATCAGCTGGTGTCCCCGGTGCACGCCGTCGTAGGAGCCGATGGTGACGACGCTGCGTCCCCAGTCCTGGGGGATGTCCTCCAAGCCACGCCAGCGCTGCACTGTGACCGCTCCTCGCCCGAACCCGTGTGGTCCCTGTACCGGATTGCCGATTGCAGGTCTAAGACTGCCATGCCGTCGGCCGGGGCCCCGCATCGGCTCTGGCCGGAATCGTTCCCCGCCTCACGTAATGTCCGGCGCGGCTCTACGAAGAGTCTCCACGGTACGCCGGGCGCCCGGCCCGAGCAGCGCCGCCGCCTCCGTCGCCGCGTCTGTCAGCCAGCCGGACACCAGCGCCCCGAACACCGGATCGGCCCGGGCCAGCTCCACCGTGCGGTGCTCGAACACCGCCGGGCCGCCCGGTGCCCGCAGCAGCTGCCGCCCGGTGCGCCGCAGCAGCTCGCGGGTACGGACCTCCGGGCGCCGGCCGCTCCCAGCCGCCAGCCCCGCCAGGAACGCGCCGAGCACCGCCGGATCGGCCTCCTCGCGCAGCAGGACGTCGGCCAGTTCGGCGCGCAGCGGGTACGAGGACTCCGCTCCCGGCGCGGCCAGTACGCCGGCCACCGCGGCCCGTACGGACGGCGGGGCGGTCCGCAGCAGGCCCAGGACCAGCGGGCGCAGCACCGGCCCGGCCGCCGGCCCCTGGTCCAGGCGCCGGTCGACGAAGGCGGCGGCGTGCGGGGCGTCCTCGGGGTGGCGGGCGAGGTGGTCCCGTACGAGGTCGCCGGCGCGGCGGGCCAGGCCCGGGGTGGTGAGCGCGGCCAGGGCGCGGATCACCTCGCCGTCGCTCCGCTCCCGCAGCGCCTCGAACACGGCGTCCGGCTCGGGCAGTACGGGCAGCGCCGCGACCAGCGCGCGGGCGGGGAGCCGGGAGCCGCCGGCGGGGGCGCGGAAGCAGGCGAGGGCGTCGGGCAGGTAGCGGGCCCGGGCCTGGGGGTCGCGCAGCAGCACCGCGAGGGCGCTGCCGTGCAGGGCGGCGTCGCCGGGCCGGTCGAGGAGGGCCTCGGCGGCGCGGCGCAGCAGCTCCCGGTCGGCGGCGGCCCGTACGTGCGGGGCGGTGGCGAGACCGTACGCGGCGGCGGCCACCCGGCGCTCGGGCCGCTCGTCGCGGGCCCAGCGGTCGACGGCCCGGGACAGCGCGGACGGCTCGTCCTCCGCGAGGACGGCGAGCAGTTCGTCGGCTCGGGGGTGCGCGGCGCCGACGAGGGCCTCGGTGAGGTCGTCCGGCGCGAGGCCGCGGTGGGTGTGCAGCAGCGCCTGCGCCGCGGTGGCCACGGTGGCTCCGGGGCGGCCGCGCAGCCGGCGTTCGTCGGTGAACCAGGCGCAGAGCAGGGGCAGCACCAGCTGCGGGGCGCGGGCCAGCCGGCGGGCGGCGGCCTCCAGGTAGCGGTGGTCGCAGGGCAGCAGGCGGCGCAGCAGGTCGAGGCGGTCGGACTCGGGCAGGCGGAGCCGGTTCCAGAACCAGCCGCCGAACTCGCCCGGGGCGGCCCGCGCCACGTGCTCGGCGAGGGAGTGCAGGACGGGCAGGTGGGGGGTGGCGTCGGGAGCCCCGAGCAGGACCCCGCGCACCAGCCGCGAGGCCCACCAGACCCGGTCGGCGTGCGCGCCGGCCGGGGCGGGCTGGGGGGAAGCGCCCGGCGGGGCCCCTCGGGCCAAGGCGTTCAGGGTGGCCACCAGGGCGGTCAGGGTCTCGTGGAGTTCGGCGGCAGGCAGCCTGCGCAGGGCTTCCACGACGGGTCCGATGCGGTGCCGGGGTACGGGCGGGCCGGATGCGGCGGGGCCGCGGTGCACGAGGTCGTCGAGGGCGCCCGGTACGTCGAGGTGGCCGCCCTGGAGCCAGTCGGAGAGCTCCTCGTGCGCGAAGCGGTAGCCGGGGCCCGCCGGGACCAGCAGGCCCTCGGTGAGGACGGCGGAGGCCCAGCCGGTGCGCCAGGGGAACAGCTCCTCGAAGGCGGCCCGGTCCAGCTGGCCCTGCCCGGGGCCCAGGCACCGCCGGGCGGCCTCGTGCACCCGCCCGGCCACCCGCGCCGCCAGCCGCCGCACCCCGGGGCCGTGCACCGCGGCCCCGGGCCCGCGCCCGGCGCCGGCGGCCGCGATGCGGACGGCGATGCGCAGGGCCACCAGATCCAGGTGCGCCGCGAAGACCTCGTCACGGCCCGGGCGGCCCTCCGTCACCTCGGCGGCGCGGATCCCCGCGAGCAGGCGCAGGGTGAGCGGGTGCCGCGCGTCGGCCTTGTGCACCGCGTCGTCCGGGATGCCCAGGCGGGCCCGGACGGTCCGCGCCTCCTCGGGGGTCAGGTCCCCGACGGGCAGCGCGGGCGGCATCCGCCGGGCGGCGCGGGCCGGGGTGTGCAGCAGCTCCGGCGGGTACAGGCCGCCGGCCCGCTCCCAGTACTCGGGCCGGGCCGCGACCACCAGCCGGGCCCCGGTGCGGCGCAGCCAGCCGGCGGTGGCCGCGGTCCACGGCTCCAGGCGGTGCGCGAGCTGCGGCGGCATCTCCTCGGGGGCGTCCAGCACCACCAGCAGCGCCCGTCCGGCGGCGCCCGCGAGCCGTGCCACGCGCTCACCGGTCCCCTCAGCCGCGTCCGCCACCCCCGACGGCGCACACCCGGGCGGGACGGCCCCCGTCCGGCGGGCGCCCGCCGCGCCCCCGGGCCCCCCGACCGGTCCGGCGGCAGCACCCCCGACCCGCTCGGCACCAACGCCGTCGGCCCGGCAGGCCCCAGAACGGCCGGCCCGGTCTCCCGGACCCGCCGCCCGATCGGCACCAGGGTCCCCGGCCCGGCCGGCAGCCCGGTCGGCGCCCGAGCCCGAAGCCCGCTCGGCGCCCGAGCCCGAAGCCCGCTCGGCGCCCGTGCCCGCGCCCGCGGTGATGATCCGGGCCGCCGCTGCCAGGGCCCGGGTCACGGCGTCGGCCAGGGAGGTGTCGCCGCCGCGCAGGTCGGCCCCGCGCAGCCAGAGCGTCGGCGCGGGGCGGGGTCCGCGCGCCCGGTCGGCGGCCAGGGCGGCGAGGGCGGTGGTGCGCCCGGTGCCGGGTTCTCCGATCAGCCCGAGCACGAGGCCCTCGCCCGCGGTGAAGTCGGCCAGTCCGGCGGCGAGCGCGGGGCGCGGCACGGGTTCCGGCGCGGGCTCGGCGGCGGCCGGGGGGAACGCGGAGCCGACGGTGGTGGCGGTCAGCTCCAGGGCGCCGGCCAGGTTGAGGTCGGCGCCGTAGCCCGGCACCGTGGCGCAGTTGCGCTCCAGCAGCGCGGCGAGGGGGCCGTCGGGTGTTTGCGCGGCGGCCGCGCGCAGGGCCACGGCGAAGCTGCCGGAGCGGTGTTCCGCTGCGAGAGCAGGGCCCAGTACCGCGAGCACCGCTCCGGTCCCCGCGTCGAGGACCGGCCCCCCGCAGGCCTCGCCGCCGAGCCGCAGCGCGTCCCGGCCGTCCGTGCCGATGGCCAGCTCGACGGTGGCGGGCAGTGCGTGGAAGCAGCCGGTCGCGGTGTAGGTGACCTCCGCTCCCGCCCCGAGCACCCGCGCCTGTCGCCAGCCCCGCGCGGGCAGGCGTACGTACGTCCCCGGAGGGATCACCTCGCGCATCGCCACGGGCAGCGGCCGCACACCGAGTCCGTCGCTGCGTACGAGGGCCAGCCCGAGCTCCGGCAGGGCGGTCACGTCGTCGGCGCCGGCCAGCCAGGTGCGCTCCCCCGGTGCGCGCAGCACCACCCGCGCCAGTCCGTCGACGGCCTCGTGGCTGGTGACCACCGTGCCGCGGTCGTCGGCCACGAAGCCGCTCCCGCGCACCCGCCCGGCCACGTCCCCGATCACCACCAGTTCCGCACCGCCCACCAAGGCACCGCCCGCCAAGGCGCCCCCAGCGAAGGCCCCGCCCCCGGAATCACCGCCCGCGAACGCACCGCCCCCGCAGGCACCGGAGTCGGCGCCCCTCGTCCCGCCCGTGACCTCGTCCGTCATCACCGCACCACTCCCCCGCCACGGGACCCGTGTGCACGACGGTAGGCAAGTGAAGATCAGCGCGAAAAGCACGGAGGCGAAAGCGCCCCCCAACGCTCCCCGCATTCACTCCGAGCGCCTGCTCGGACGGGTGAATCCGGGGCTCCGCGTGGATAAAGACCTATCCGAGGGGGGTCGTGGAGCGGTGAGCAGCAGTCCGTGTGCGCTCACCGCTCCACGTCAAAGGCAGGGCCCGCTCAGACGAAGACCGCGAGGGACTTCGCCTTGCCGCCCTTGCTCTCCACGAGCCCGAGCAGCTGCCCCTGGGGCCCGTACACGGCGACGGTCCGGCCGTCCCGGTACTCGTCGGGCATCTCGATCCGCACGCCGTTGGCGAGCAGCGAGGCCCGCCGGGCGTCCAGGTCCCACCGCGCGAAGGCGGCGGCGGCCGCCTCGCCGATCGGCATGACGGTCAGCTCCTCCTGGAGCTGGTCCAGCGTGCGCGCCTTGTCCAGCTTGTACGGGCCGACCCGCGTGCGCCGCAGCGCCGTGAGGTGGCCGCCCACGCCGAGGTCGGCGCCCAGGTCGCGGGCGAGGGCGCGGATGTACGTACCGCTGGAGCAGACGACGGAGACGACGAGGTCGACGACCTTGGTGCCGTCCTCGGCCTCGCCTTCGCGCATGTCGTACACCTGGAACGACGAGATGGTCACCGGCCGGGCCGGGATCTCGAAGTCCTCGCCGTCGCGGGCGCGCTTGTAGGAGCGCACCCCCTTGATCTTGATGGCGCTGACCTTGGACGGCACCTGCATGATCTCGCCGGTCAGCTTGGCGATCCCCGCGTCCACGGCGTCCCGGGTGACCCCGGAGGCGTCCGCGGAGGAGGTGATCTCGCCCTCGGCGTCGTCCGTCAGGGTGTTCTGGCCCAGGCGGATCGTGCCGACGTACTCCTTCTCGGTCAGCGCGAGGTGGCCGAGGAGCTTGGTGGCCTTCTCGACGCCGAGGACGAGGACGCCCGTCGCCATCGGGTCGAGGGTGCCGGCGTGGCCGACGCGGCGGGTCTTGGCGATCCCCCGCATCTTGGCGACCACGTCGTGCGAAGTGAAGCCGGACGGCTTGTCGACGATGACGAGCCCTCCCGCAGCCTCCGGCCGGGAGGGGCCCCCAGGAGTCTTCCCTGCGTTGCTGCTCATTCCGCGGCTGCGTCCTCGTCGTCCTCGTCCTCGCCCGGCTTCTTGTACGGGTCGGCCTCGCCGGCGTACTGCGCGCCGGAGGACACCTCCCGCACCTGGGCGTCGGAGGCCCGCGCCTTGTCGAGGAGGTCCTCGATGGTCTTGGCGTTCTCCGGGAGGGCGTCCGCGACGAAGGTCAGGGTGGGCGTGAACTTGGTTCCCGCCGCCCGGCCGACCGCGGAGCGCAGTACGCCCTTGGCGCTCTCCAGGCCCGCTGCCGCGCTGGCCCGGTCCTCGTCGTCGCCGTACACCGTGTAGAAGACCGTGGCCTCCCGCAGGTCGCCGGTGACCCTGGTGTCCGTGATGGTCACGTGCGTACCGAGGCGGGGGTCCTTGACGCCGCGCTGCAGCTTCTCGGCCACCACCTCCCGGATGAGGTCCGCCAGCTTCTTCGCCCGCGCATTGTCGGCCACTGGTCCGTCTCCTTCTTCCTTGCAGACAAGCAATCAGTCTTCATCACCGTGGTACCGCCGTCTCACGGACAGCAGCTCCACTTCCGGACGCGCCGCGACCAGCCGCTCACAGCGGTCGAGTACGTCCGACACGAACCCCGCGTCCCCGCTCACCAGGGCGACCCCTATACGGGCCCTGCGGTGCAGGTCCTGGTCGCCCACCTCGGCCGCGCTCACGGCGAACTTGCGCTGGAGCTCGGCGACGATGGGCCGGACGACGGAGCGTTTCTCCTTCAGCGAATGGACGTCGCCGAGGAGCAGATCGAAGGACAGAGTCCCCACGTACATGCAGTTCCGGATATCCCGCCGGTGCGGGTTCGGTGGCCTGCCGGCCGACGCTCGGCAGGGTCACCAGAACCGTACACGCAACGGCCGGGGCCGATCGACGGATATTCCGCCGACCGGCCCCGGTGCTACGACACGGTGTTACGACACGTGCGTTCCGCCGTGCGCTTACGCGCGGGGCTTCTCGCGCATCTCGTACGTCGCGATGACGTCGTCGATCTTGATGTCGTTGAAGGAGCCGAGGTTGATACCGCCCTCGAAGCCTTCGCGGATCTCGGTGACGTCGTCCTTGAAGCGGCGCAGACCGGAGATGGTGAGGTTCTCGGCGATGACCTTGCCATCGCGCAGGAGCCGCGCCTTGGTGTTGCGCTTGACCTCGCCCGAGCGGACCAGGACACCGGCGATGTTGCCCAGCTTGGACGAGCGGAAGATCTCGCGGATCTCCGCCGTACCGAGCTCGACCTCTTCGTACTCCGGCTTGAGCAGACCCTTCAGGGCCGCCTCGATCTCCTCGATGGCCTGGTAGATCACCGAGTAGTACCGGACGTCGACGCCCTCGCGGTCCGCCATCTGCGCGGCACGGCCGGCCGCACGGACGTTGTAACCGATGACGATGGCGTCGGAGCCCATCGCCAGCGAGATGTCGGACTCGGTGACCGCACCCACACCGCGGTGCAGGACGCGGATGTCGACCTCTTCACCGACGTCGAGCTGGAGCAGCGAGGACTCGAGGGCCTCGACCGCACCGGACGCGTCGCCCTTGATGATGAGGTTGAGTTCCTGGACCAGACCGGCCTTGAGGACCGAGTCGAGGTCTTCCAGGGACACCCGGCGGACACGCTTGGCGAAGTTGGCGTTGCGCTCACGCGCAGCACGCTTCTCGGCGATCTGACGGGCCGTACGGTCCTCGTCCACGACGAGGAAGTTGTCGCCGGCGCCGGGGACGTTGGTGAGACCCAGGACCAGGACGGGGGTCGACGGACCCGCTTCCTCGACGTTGTTGCCCTTGTCGTCGAGCATGGCGCGCACGCGGCCGTAGGCGTCGCCCACGACCATCGTGTCGCCGACGCGGAGGGTACCGCGCTGGACGAGGACGGTGGCGACGGCACCGCGGCCGCGGTCGAGGTGGGACTCGATCGCAATACCCTGAGCGTCCTGCTCCGGGTTGGCGCGCAGGTCGAGGGAGGCGTCGGCGGTGAGGACGACGGCCTCGAGCAGGGAGTCGATGTGCAGACCCTGCTTGGCGGAGATGTCGACGAACATCGTGTCGCCGCCGTACTCCTCGGCAACCAGACCGAACTCGGTGAGCTGACCGCGCACCTTGACCGGGTCGGCACCCTCGACGTCGATCTTGTTGACCGCGACGACGATCGGGACGCCGGCGGCCTTGGCGTGGTTGAGCGCCTCGATCGTCTGCGGCATGACGCCGTCGTTGGCCGCGACCACGAGGATCGCGATGTCGGTCGACTTGGCACCACGGGCACGCATGGCGGTGAACGCCTCGTGACCCGGGGTGTCGATGAAGGTGATCTTGCGCTCTTCACCGTTGACCTCGGTACCGACCTGGTACGCACCGATGTGCTGCGTGATGCCGCCGGCCTCGCCCGCAACGACGTTCGTCTTGCGGATGGCGTCGAGCAGTCGGGTCTTACCGTGGTCGACGTGACCCATGACGGTCACGACCGGCGGACGCGGCAGCAGGAACTCCTCGCCGCCCTCGTCCTCGCCGAACTCGATGTCGAAGCCCTCGAGGAGCTCGCGGTCCTCCTCCTCCGGGCTGACGATCTGAACGGTGTAGTTCATCTCGCCGGCGAGGAGCTGGAGGGTCTCGTCGGACACGGACTGGGTCGCCGTGACCATCTCGCCGAGGTTCATCATCACGGCGACGAGCGACGCCGGGTTGGCGTTGATCTTCTCCGCGAAGTCGGTGAGGGAGGCACCGCGCGACAGGCGCACGGTCTCGCCGCCACCGCGCGGCAGCATCACGCCGCCGACCGACGGGGCCTGCATGGCCTCGTACTCCTGGCGACGCTGGCGCTTGGACTTGCGGCCGCGACGCGCCGGACCGCCGGGACGGCCGAAGGCGCCCTGCGTGCCACCACGGGCACCGGGACCACCGGGACGCCCGCCGAAGCCGGGACGACCGCCGCCGCCGGCACCGGCCGGACCGCCGCCGAAGCCGCCGCCACCCGGACGCGGGCCGCCGAAGCCGCCACCGGCCGGACGCGAGCCCGGACCGGCCGGACGACCGGCGAAGCCGCCGCCGCCGGGACGACCGGCGCCACCGGGACGCGGGCCACCGGCACCGGGACCACGGCCACCGGGGCCGCCGCCGGGACGGGGACCGGGACCACCGGCAGCGGGACGCTGCGGCATCATGCCCGGGTTCGGACGGTTACCGCCGGGAGCACCGCCGGGACGCGGAGCGCCGCCCTGCGGACGCGGCATGCCGCCCGGGGTGGGACGGGCGCCGCCGGGACCCTGCGGGCGCGGGGCGCCGCCGGGGCCGGCCTGCGGAC
>NZ_JBEZKZ010000079.1:0-34965 GCF_040651895.1 Streptomyces sp. NPDC048352 | reverse complement strand
ACGAGCTCGCCGACTCGCGGCGCCTGGTGGAACGCGCCGAGGAGCGCGGGGTCGGTCTCTTCGTCGGTTTCAACCGCCGCCACGCGCCCGGCTACGTCAGTTGTCGTCCTCGTCGATCAGGAAGCCCCGCATGGGAGACGGCGCCTGCATCGGCTGCGGCGCAGCCGGCCGCACCGGAGCCATCGGCTGCGTCATCGCCGGGGACATCTGCTGCTGGCCGCCGTAGGACGGGCCGCCGGACATCGGGGAGGGACCGCCCATCGGGGACGGGCCACCCATCGACGGGCCACCGCCCATGGAGTGCCCCATCGCACCGGCCGGAGCCATCGACGGGGACGGCGACGGCGGCAGGGCCGGGCCGGCCGGGGTGCGCGGCGGCGCGAGGGAGTCGTCGGCCTGGGTCTCCAGCTGGCGCAGCTGCGACTCGAGGTAGGACTTCAGACGCGTACGGTACTCGCGCTCGAAGCCCCGCAGGTCCTCGACCTTGCGCTCCAGCGTGGCGCGGGCGGACTCCAGGGAGCCCATCGCGACGCGGTGCTTCTCCTGCGCGTCCCGCTCCAGCGCGTCGGCCTTGGCGCGGGCGTCCCGCTCCAGGCCCTCGGCGCGGCTGCGCGCCTCGCCGACGATCTTGTTGGCCTCGGAGCGGGCCTCCGCGATCGCCTGGTCGGCGGTCTGCTGCGCGAGCGACAGGACGCGGGCGGCGCTGTCGCCACCGGGGCCCTGCTGCGGGAGCTGCGGCTGACCCATCTGCTGCATCTGCTGGCCCATCGGCTGCATCTGCTGCCCCATGGGCTGCATCTGCTGGCCCATCGGCTGGCCGAGCTGGTTCTGGCCGCCCATGGACTGCTGCTGCATCTGCTGCTGCATCTGCTGCTGGCCCATCTGCTGCTGCGGCGCCATCGGGTGCTGGCCACCCATGGACTGCTGCTGCATGGGGCCGCCCATCGGGCCGGGACCCTGCGGTCCGTGTCCGCCGGGGCCGGCCGGCAGCTGCGGCTGACCGCCCGGGAGCTGCGGCGGGCCCATCTGCGGCTGCTGCTGCTGCGGCGGGCCGGATATGGCCGCCGGCACGGGGGCGCCCGGGCCGCGCTGGTCCTGGGGCTCCGGCTTGCGCATGTTCTGCTGCTGCTGCTGGTTCTGCGCGGCGGCGCGCGTGGCAGCGGCCAGCTTGGCGCGCAGGTCCTCGTTCTCGCGCAGCAGACGGGTCAGCTCGGACTCGACCTCGTCGAGGAAGGCGTCGACCTCGTCCTCGTCATAGCCTTCTCGCAGGCGGACGGTCGTGAACTGCTTGTTCCGCACGTCCTCGGGAGTCAGCGGCATGTCTTCTTCACCTCTACGTAGTCGTCGGCAGTCGGCAGGACCGTATCGGGACTGTCCCCGCGCCTGCGGGGGAGCTCATCGTTCACACGCTTCTCGCAGCGGTGCTCACGAAACTGATGAGGATGTAAACGATGATCATCAGAACGAAGAAGGACAGGTCGAGTGCCACGCCCCCGAGACGCAACGGCGGGATGAAGCGCCGAAGAAGCTTGAGCGGTGGATCGGTGACAGTGTAGGTGGCCTCCAGAACGACCACCATCGCCTTGCCGGGTGCCCATGAACGTGCGAACTGGAACACGTAGTCCATGACCAGTCGGAAGATCAGCACGATGAGGAAGCACATCAGCGCGATGTAGACCACCTGCAGTGCGACGCCCATCCCGTGCTTCCCTCTCCCCTGCTTCCGCTCTGTCCCCGGTCCCGTTTCTGACGGATCGGTCTAGCTTTGGTTGAAGAACCCGCCCTCCGCGATGCGGGCCTTGTCCTCCGCCGTGACATCGACGTTAGCAGGAGACAGCAGGAACACCTTCTGTGTCACGCGTTCAATACTGCCGTGCAGACCGAAGACAAGACCGGCGGCGAAGTCCACGAGACGCTTCGCGTCCGTGTCGTCCATCTCCGTGAGATTCATGATCACCGGGGTGCCCTCACGGAAGTGTTCCCCGATGGTACGGGCCTCGTTGTAGGTCCGGGGGTGCAGCGTCGTGATGCGGTACGGCTCCCGCTCGGAGACGACCTTGGGCATGATCACGGGGGCGTTCTTCTCCAGGTTGGTGCGGTCAGGTGTGATGGATGCCACGGGGGCAATTCGCGCGGGACGTCCGTTTTCTGACGGAATTGGGAGGGGTTCGCGCGGAGCAGGCGGCTGTACGGCTCGTACCGGTTCGTCCGTTACGGGCGTTTGGTGCACCGGCTGCTGCCTACGATCCCGGTCTCGCGCCCGTTCCGGTTCCGGTTCGGGCTCGAACTCGTCATCGGGGTCGTACCCCGGGTTGTCGTACCGGTCGTCCTCCACGAGGCCGAGGTAGACCGCCATCTTGCGCATCGCGCCGGCCATTCTCCGAGTCCTCCGCTCTGTGGTGGATCGCCCTGTCGCAGGTGTCGAGTGTCCGTCAGCAAAGTAGCTGTGTCACCAAAGTCACCAACTGCCCGCGATCCACGTGGTCTGTCCGCTCATCTGCGGGAATGACCATATTTTCTGCTGTGGTCCGACTTTCTTCGCGACGTTACCCGAGCCGGGGTCTCGCGCCGAGTACCGCAGTGCCGACGCGTACATGTGTCGCACCCGCCAGCACGGCCTGTTCCAGGTCGGCGCTCATTCCGGCCGAGACCATCGTGGCAGCCGGATGGGCCGCGCGCAGGCCGGATGACAATTCCATCATCCGCTCGAACGCCGCCCGTTCGCGTCCGGCGTAGGGGCCCGACAGCGGGGCGACGGTCATGAGGCCGTCGATCCGCAGTCCCGGCGCGCCGGCCACGAGGTCCGCCAACTCGGCCAGCTGCTCGGGGGCGGCGCCACCCCGGGTACCGCGCTCCCCCGATTCGGCGTCGAGCGCGATCTGCACCAGGCAGCCGAGCTCCCGGCCCTGGCCCTCGGCGGCCGCCGACAGCGCCGTGACGAGTTTCGGCCGGTCGACCGACTGCACCACGTGCGCGTATCCCGCCACGGAACGGACTTTGTTCGTCTGCAACTGGCCCACGAAGTGCCAGCTCAGCGGCAGATCCGTGCAGGCGGCGGCCTTGGGGGCGGCGTCCTGGTCACGATTTTCCGCAACATGACGGACACCCAGGTCCGCCAGCAGTCGTACGTCGCTCGCCGGGTAGGTCTTGGTGACCACGATGAGGGTCACCTCCTCCCGCTCGCGCCCGGCCGCCGCGCAGGCGGACGCGATGCGCTCCTCGACCCGCGCGAGGTTCTCGGCGAGCTCCGTCTTACGATCCGTCATTCCTCAGTCCAACCAGACATATCCGGCGAGGCGTCCGGTCACCCGGTCGCGGCGGTACGAGAAGTGGTCCCGCGACTCCAGTGTGCAGACCGGGGAGCGGTGCGCGTGCACCACCCCCGCCTCGGCCAGCTGCGCGTGCACCCCGGCGACCACGTCCACGGCCGGTGTCCCCCAGCTGGTCTCGGCCCACGCGGCCGGCACCACCTGGGCGACCGCCTCCCGCATCCCGGCCGGCACCTCGTAGCAGCGGCCGCAGACGGCCGGTCCGGTACGGGCGACCATCCGCGCGGGGTCGGCGCCGAGGGCGACCATCGCCTCGACGGCGGCGGGCACCACCCCGGCGACCAGCCCGGGCCGCCCGGCGTGGGCGGCGCCGACGACCCCGGCGACGGGGTCGGCCAGCAGGACGGGCGTGCAGTCGGCGGTGAGCACCGCGAGGGCGAGCCCCCGGCGGGCGGTCACCACCGCGTCCACCGCGGGGACCTGCTCCCCCGCCCCCCAGGGGCCGTCCACCACCGCGACGTCCCGCCCGTGCACCTGGTTCATCCAGACCACCAGGTCCGGGTCGATGCCCAGGCCCTTGGCCGCGATCACCCGGTTCGCGCGAACGGCGGCCGGGTCGTCTCCGACCGCGCCGCCGAGATTGAGCTCCTCGTACGGAACGGCGCTCACCCCGCCCCACCGGTCGGTGAAGGCGAAGTGGGCGCCGTTCTCGCTGTGCTGCCCCAGGGTCACTTCAAGAAGTCCGGTACGTCCAGCTCTTCGGCCGGGCTGTCCTGGTACGGCCGGGCCGTCGGGACCTGCGGCGCGGGGGCCGGGGCCTCGACCGGGATCTCCACCGGCGCCGGCGGGTCCTCGCGGGGGGTGACCGTGCCGAGTCCGCCGAAGGCCGGGCGGACCGGCTCGGGGGCGCGGACCGGCGCGGGGGCCGGCTCCTCGCGCTTGGTGGACGCGGCGCCGATGACGTTGTCGCGGCGGGCCGGGGGCTGTCCGCCGTCGAAGCCGGCCGCGATGACGGTGACGCGCACCTCGTCGCCGAGGGCGTCGTCGATGACGGCACCGAAGATGATGTTCGCCTCGGGGTGCGCGGCCTCGCTGACCAGCTGCGCGGCTTCGTTGATCTCGAAGAGGCCGAGGTCCGAGCCGCCGGAGATGGAGAGCAGCACGCCGCGGGCGCCGTCGATGGACGCCTCGAGCAGCGGGGAGGAGATGGCCATCTCGGCGGCGGCCACGGCGCGGTCGTCGCCGCGGGCCGAGCCGATGCCCATGAGGGCCGAGCCGGCCTCGGACATCACGGACTTGACGTCGGCGAAGTCGAGGTTGATCAGGCCCGGGGTGGTGATGAGGTCGGTGATGCCCTGGACGCCGGAGAGCAGGACCTGGTCGGCCGACTTGAAGGCGTCGAGCACGCTGACCTGGCGGTCCGAGATGGACAGCAGCCGGTCGTTGGGGATGACGATGAGGGTGTCGACCTCTTCGCGGAGCTCGGCGATGCCGTCCTCCGCCTGGTTCGCGCGGCGCCGGCCCTCGAAGGTGAACGGGCGGGTGACCACACCGATCGTCAGGGCGCCGAGCGAGCGCGCGATGTTGGCGACGACGGGGGCGCCGCCGGTGCCGGTGCCGCCGCCCTCGCCGGCGGTGACGAAGACCATGTCGGCCCCCTTGAGGACCTCCTCGATCTCCTCGCGGTGGTCCTCTGCCGCCTTGCGGCCGACGGCCGGGTTGGCTCCGGCGCCGAGGCCCCGGGTGAGTTCACGGCCGACGTCGAGCTTGACGTCGGCGTCGCTCATCAACAGCGCCTGGGCGTCGGTGTTGATGGCGATGAACTCGACGCCCTTGAGACCGACCTCGATCATTCGGTTGATGGCATTGACACCACCGCCGCCGACACCGATGACCTTGATGACTGCGAGGTAGTTCTGCGGTGCTGCCACGTCGAAGGCCTCTCGCCTCGAGTTACGTGTCGCCGCCTCGCGGGCCTGCGTAGCGACGACTGATGCCGAAATGTGGGACGGTCCGTACGCGCCGACCCGAACCCTCACCCTTAAGTTTAGGGTTAGGGGTGTACCTGTTCTCTGGACTCTTCCGAACAGGACACTAAGTCGACAAGTAGCGCGTGTTCAACGAACACGCCGAACCTCCCGTTTTTCTTTTCACCCTATGTGATCACCCGTATCGGTGGCCAACCAGGGTGCTCCGGTGTTCGACCTGACGTCAACTCCCGGACACCGCAGGCGCCGTCGGAACGCTCACGTCGAAGTGGTCAGCCTTGGGCGAGGCCTTCAGCAGGGCCGTCAGCGCCCGCCCTTTGGCCTCACCCAGTTCGCCGCTCCCCCACACCACCGTGCGGCCCTTTGTCAGGTGCAGTACGACCGAATCGTACGACCGGACGGTGACCTGCGACGTCTCCTTGGCCACGGCTTCCGGGAGGCTTCCGGCGATGGCGACGGCCTCGCGCAGCAGCCGCTCGCCGTCGAAGCGGCGGGCGCTGGGCGAGCCCGCCGCCGCCAGTTCGAGGACCGGAACGTGCGCGGGTGCTTGCCGGACCGTGTCGAATCGCACACCGGAAGCGTCCACTTCGACGAACTCCGCGCCCTTTTTGATGAGCAGGACCGCTTTGCGCTCCGTCACCTCGAGGGCGATCCCGTGCGGCCAGGACCGCACCACCTCGACCGAATCGATGCGGGGCAGCCGGCCGCGCACCCGGGCCGCGATCTCGTCGGTGTCGACGCCCACCAGGGGTGCGCCGACGGGCACGGCCGCGGCGGCGAGGACCTGCTCGGGGGTGAGCACGTCGGTGCCGGACGCCGTGACCTTCTCGACGCGGAGCCAGGAGGAGCCGTAGAGCGCCCAGGTCACGCCGCCCGCGAGGAGCGCCGCGGCGGCGAGGGCGAGCAGTACGGGGACCCGGCGCGCCACCGCGCCGCCGGGCCCCCGCGGGCCGGACCCCTTCGGCGGCTTCGGCGACTTGGGCCGCTGGGGGGCTCCGGACGGACCCCCGCCCTTGCCGCCCTTGCCGGCGCGGCCGGAAGGGCCGCGCTGTGCCGTCGTCGCTCCGGCCACTCCTGTGCCTCCTGGGTCAGCGGTTACCTGCGTGCGGCCGCGATCGCCTCGTAGACCAGGCCGACGAGCAGGTCGTCGGCGTCCCGGCGGCCGAACTCGGCGGCGGCGCGGGACATCTCGTACAGGCGGTGCGGGTCGGACAGCACCGGGAGGATCTGGCCGAGCACCCACTCGGGCGTCAGTTCCGCGTCGTCCACGAGCAGGCCGCCGCCGGCCTTGACCACCGGCTGGGCGTTGAGCCGCTGTTCGCCGTTGCCGATCGGCAGCGGTACGTAGGCGGCCGGCAGTCCGACGGCGGAGAGTTCGGCGACGGTCATCGCACCCGCGCGGCACAGCATCATGTCGGCGGCGGCGTACGCGAGATCCATCCGGTCCACGTACGGTACCGGCACATAGGGCGGCATCCCGGGCATGTTGTCGACACGCGGCAGTTCGTTCTTCGGACCGACCGCGTGCAGGATCTGGATCCCGGAGCGCTGGAGGGTCGGCGCGGCCTGCTGGATCGTCTCGTTGAGGCGGCGGGCGCCCTGGGAGCCGCCGGAGACCAGCAGCGTCGGCAGGTTGGGGTCCAGGCCGAAGGCGGCCCGCGCCTCGGGGCGTACGGCGGCGCGGTCCAGGGTGGAGATGGAGCGGCGCAGCGGGATGCCCACGTAGCGGGCGCCGCGCAGCTTGCTGTCCGGGGTGGAGACCGCGACGGCGTGCGCGTACCGGGAGCCGATCTTGTTGGCCAGTCCGGGCCGCGCGTTGGCCTCGTGGACGATGATCGGCACCCCGAGCCGCTTGGCGGCGAGGTAGCCGGGCAGGGCCACGTAGCCGCCGAAGCCGACGACGACGTCGGCCTTGGTGCGGGTGAGGATCTCCTCGGCGGCCTTGATCGTGCCCCGCAGCCGTCCGGGGACGGTGATCAGCTCAGGGGTGGGCTTGCGGGGCAGCGGCACGGCGGGGATCAGTCCCAGCTCGTAGCCGCGCTCCGGAACCAGACGGGTCTCCAGGCCGCGTTCCGTGCCGAGGGCGGTGATGCCCACGGTCGGGTCCTGCCTGCGCAGGGCGTCCGCGAGGGCGAGCGCCGGCTCGATGTGGCCGGCGGTCCCCCCACCGGCGAGTACGACATGCACCGAAATTCACCGCTCTCCGGACGGACGCCTCTTGACGCGCCGTCTCATCGACTTCCATATCGGCCCGCTCCGCTTCCAGCCCGCTCTCGGCTGACGCATCGCGAGCGCCGCCCTCGCCGTCGGCTCCTCCCGCGCGAAGGCGATGAGCAGTCCGACCGCGAACATGGTCGGCAGCAGGGCGGACCCTCCGTAGGAGAACAGCGGGAGGGGGACCCCGGCGATCGGCAGCAGGCCGAGCACCGCACCGATGTTGATCACGGCCTGCGCCGTGATCCAGGTAGTCACGCCTCCCGCGGCATACCGTACGAAGGAGTCCTCCGTGCGTCCGGCCACGCGGATACCCGCATAGCCTAGGGCCGCGAACAGGGCGAGCACCGACAGCGTCCCCGCCAGGCCCAGTTCCTCACCGGTGATGGCAAAGATGAAGTCGGTGTGGGCTTCGGGCAGTTGCCCCCATTTTTCCACACTCGCCCCGAGGCCGGAACCGAACCATCCGCCGGACGCGAGGGCGTAGATGCCGTGCACGGCCTGCCAGCAGAGGTCGTTCCTGCCCGGTTCCGTCGCGCCGAGGCAGGCGAGCCGGTCCATGCGGTGCGGGCTGGTCTTGATCAGCAGTGCGACGATCACACCCGCGAAGGCGAGCACGCCCACGAAGAACCGCGTCGGGGCTCCGGCCAGCCACAGCAGGCCGAACAGGACGGCTCCGAGGATCATCGCGGTGCCCATGTCCCCCCCGAGCATGATCAGCCCCAGGAGCAGGAAGGACACCGGGACCAGCGGCACCAGCAGGTGCTTCCACTGGCTCAGCAGCCCCTTGTCGCCCTTGCGGGCCAGCAGGTCGGAGCCCCACAGGATCAGCGCCAGCTTGCCGAACTCGCTGGGCTGGAGCATGAACGGGCCGCCCAGGGAGATCCAGTTCTGGTTGCCGTTGATGGAGACCCCTATCCCGGGGACCTGGACCAGGACCATCAGGAACAGGGTGCCCGCCAGCACCGGGTAGGACAGGGCCCGGTGCAGCTTGACCGGCATCCGGGAGGCCGCGAAGAGCAGGGCGCCGCCGATCAGGGCGGCGATGAACTGCTTCTTGAAGAAGTAGGCGTCCCCCAGGCCCAGCTGGAGCGCCTTGATCATGGAGGCCGAGTAGACCATCACCAGGCCGAGCACGGTGATGAGGAGCGAGCTGCCGAAAATCAGGTAGTACGCCGTGAGCGGGCGGTCCCAGGCCTTGTTCAACTGCCGCTGCGTACGCCGCAGCCCCGCCAGCGGCCCGCGCCCGGCGGGCCGCTTGGCGGTGGCGGCCGGACGTTTGCGGCCCTGCGCCTTGACGGCGGCGGGCCGCCGTCCCGGCAGCATCTGCTTGGCCGGCATCTGTGACCTTCCCCTCCACTCGTACGAGGCGAGCAGCCGGCCGGAGGGAACCTGTCCCGGTGCCCTCGGCCTAGGCCGGGTCCGCGGCGCTCCCGGAGGCCAGTTCGCGCACCGCGTCGGCGAACGCGTCCCCACGCTCGTTGTAGTTCGCGAACATGTCCATCGAGGCGCACGCGGGCGCCAGCAGGACCGTGTCCCCGGGCTCCGCGAGCCGGGCCGCTTCCCGGACCGCTGCGAGCATCGCCCCAGTGTCGGTCCGTTCGAGGTCGCTCACCGGGACCTCGGGCGCGTGTCGCGCCAGCGCCTCGGCGATCAGCGCCCGGTCGGCGCCGATGAGCACGACGGCCCGCAGCCGCTTCGCGGACTTCCGGACGAGTTCGTCGAAGGTCGCGCCCTTGGCGAGGCCGCCGGCGATCCAGACGACCGGCTCGAAGGCCGCGAGGGAGGCCTCCGCCGCGTGCGTGTTGGTGGCCTTCGAGTCGTCGACGTACCGGACCCCGTCGACCTCGTCGACGTGCGCGACGCGGTGCGCGTCGGGGCGGAAGTCGCGCAGCCCGTCGCGGACCGCGCGCGGCTCCACGCCGAAGGCGCGGGCCAGGGCCGCGGCCGCGAGGGCGTTGGCGATGTTGTGCGGGGCGGGCGGGTTGACGTCGTCGACGTGCGCCAGCTCCTGGGCGTTCTTCTGCCGGTTCGCCACGAAGGCCCGGTCCACGAGGATCCCGTCGACCACACCGAGCATGGACGGGCCGGGGGCGCCGAGGGTGAAGCCGATGGCCCGGCAGCCCTCCTCGACGTCGGCCTCCTCGACCAGCCGCTCGGTGGCCGGGTCGGCGACGTTGTAGACGCAGGCGACGGTGTTGCCCTCGTAGATGCGGCCCTTGTCGGCGGCGTACGCCTCCATGGAGCCGTGCCAGTCGAGGTGGTCGGGGGCCAGGTTGAGCACGGCCGCCGAGTGGGCGCGCACCGAGGGCGCCCAGTGCAGCTGGTAGCTGGAGAGTTCGACGGCGAGCACGTCGTACCGCTCCTCGCCGGTCACCACGTCGATGATGGGCGTGCCGATGTTGCCGACGGCGGCGGTCTTCAGACCGGCCGCCCGCAGGATCGAGGCCAGCATCTGGGTGGTGGTGGTCTTGCCGTTGGTGCCGGTGATCGCGAGCCAGGGGGCGGCGTCCTCGCCGCGCAGCAGCCAGGCGATCTCGACGTCGCCCACCACGTCCACTCCGGCCTCGGCGGCCGCCGCGAACAGGGGGCTGTCGGGCTTCCAGCCCGGGGAGGTCACGACGAGGTCGGTGCCCTCGGGGAGGGTGTCGGCGTCGCCGAGGCGTACGGAGACGCCCTCGGTCCCGGCTTCCAGCTCCGCGGCCCGGGCCCGGTGGCCCTCGCTGTCGCCGCCGTCGACGACCGTCACGACCGCGCCGAGGCCGGCCAGGACGCGGGCGGCGCTGATGCCGCTCACGCCGAGGCCGGCGACGGTGATGTTCCTGTCCTGCCAGGAGGTCACTTGTCTGCTGCCCATCCCGCGTAGAAGAGACCGAGGCCGACGATCACGCACATGCCCTGGATGATCCAGAAGCGGACCACGACGAGGACTTCGGACCAGCCCTTGAGCTCGAAGTGGTGCTGGAGCGGGGCCATGCGGAAGACGCGCTTGCCGGTCATCTTGAAGGAGCCGACCTGGATGACGACCGACATCGTGATGAGCACGAACAGGCCGCCGAGGAGCGCCATCAGGAACTCCGTGCGGGAGCAGATGGCCAGACCCGCGAGGGCGCCGCCGAGCGCGAGCGAGCCGGTGTCGCCCATGAAGATCTTGGCGGGCGAGGTGTTCCACCACAGGAAGCCGAAGCAGGCTCCCATGAGGGCGGAGGCGACGACCGCGAGGTCCAGCGGATCGCGCACCTCGAAGCAGGCGTTGGGGTTGGTCAGCGTCATCGCGTTGGCGCAGGACTCCTGGAACTGCCACACGCCGATGAAGGTGTAGGCGCCGAAGACCATCACGGCGGCGCCGGTGGCCAGGCCGTCCAGACCGTCGGTCAGGTTCACGCCGTTGGACATCGCCAGGATCATGAACAGGGCCCACACCACGAACAGCACGGGCCCGATGGACCAGCCGAAGTCCGTGACGAACGACAGCTTGGTCGACGCGGGGGTCAGCCCGCGCGAGTCCTTGAACTGGAGCGCGAGCACCGCGAAGGCGATGCCGACGATCAGCTGGCCGGCCATCTTGGCCTTGGCCCGCAGACCGAGCGAACGCCGCTTGACGATCTTGATGTAGTCGTCGAGGTAGCCGACCAGGCCCATGCCCGCCATCAGGAACAGCACGAGCAGGCCCGAGAAGCTCGGCTCCTCGCCGGTGATGACCTTCGTCAGGGCGTACGCGATGAGCGTGGCCAGGATGAAGGAGATGCCGCCCATGGTGGGCGTGCCCTTCTTCCCGGCGTGGCCGCGGGGGCCGTCGTCACGGATGAACTGGCCGTAGCCCTTGCGGGCCAGCAGCTTGATCAGCAGCGGGGTGCCGATGACGGTGAGGAACATGCCGATGACACCGGCGAACAGGATCTGCCTCATCGGTCGGCGACCCCGCCCTCGCGCTCCAGCAACGCCAGCGCGACCCGCTCCAGGCCGACCGACCTGGAAGCCTTCACCAGCACGACGTCCCCCGGGCGCAGTTCACTGCGCAACAGGTCGACCGCCGCCTGCGCGTCGGACACGAGCACCGACTCCTCACCCCACGAACCCTCGTTATATGCGCCCAGTTGCAGCCAGGACGCTTCCCTGCCCCCGACTGCCACGAGCCTGCTCACGTTGAGCCGGACGGCAAGCCGCCCCACCGCGTCGTGTTCGGCCAGCGAATCGTCGCCGAGCTCGGCCATGGGGCCGAGCACCGCCCACGTACGTCCCCCCTCGGCCCTGCGGGCCTCGCCCATCGCGACAAGTGCGCGCAGGGCGGCCCGCATGGACTCGGGGTTCGCGTTGTAGGCGTCGTTGACGATCGTCACGCCGTCCTCGCGCTCGGTGACCTCCATCCGCCACCGGGACAGCGTGCCCGCCCCGGAGAGCGCTGTGGCGATCTCCTCGACCGGCATGCCCAGGACATGGGCGACGGCGGCCGCGGCGAGCGCGTTCGACACGTGGTGCTCACCGTACAGCCGCAAGGTCACATCGCTGCACCCGGTCGGGGTGTGGAGTGTGAAGGAGGGCTGTCCCGCGGCCGTCATCCGCACCTCGGTGGCGCGCACGTCGGCGTCCTCGGCCTCGCCGAAGAAGACCGTACGGGCCTTGGTGCGGGCGGACATGGCGCGCACCAGCAGGTCGTCGGCGTTGAGTACGGCGACCCCGCCCTCGGCCTCCGACGGCAGGGCCTCGACCAGCTCCCCCTTGGCCTGGGCGATGGCCTCGCGGCCGCCGAACTCGCCGATGTGGGCGGTCCCGACGTTCAGGACGAGGCCGATGCGCGGCGGGGTCAAGCCGGTCAGGTAGGCGATGTGGCCGATGCCGCGGGCGCCCATCTCCAGGACCAGGTGGCGGGTTTCCGCGGTGGCCTTCAGGGCCGTGAGCGGCAGGCCGATCTCGTTGTTCAGGGAGCCGGGCGTCCACACGGTGGGCGCGTGGTGCTGGAGCACCTGGGCGATGAGGTCCTTGGTGGAGGTCTTGCCGGCCGAGCCGGTCAGGGCCACCACGTCGGTGCCGAGACGTTCGACGACGGTGCGGGCGAGGGCACCCAGCGCCTTCTCCACGTCGGGCACCACGATCGCCGGTACGCCGACGGGCCGGGCGGCCAGGACGGCGGCGGCTCCGGCGGCGACGGCGCGCTCGGCGTAGTCGTGGCCGTCGACGTTCTCGCCCGCGAAGGCGGCGAAGAGGCTGCCGGGCTCCACCTGGCGGGAGTCGATGACGACCGGTCCGACGATCCGCACCGACGGATCCGGTATGTCGTGGGGCCGCCCGCCGGTGATGTCGGCGATCTCGGCGAGGGAGAGGGCGATCACTGGTTCACCTCGGCCTGTCGGGCGCTGCGCTGCTGGTTCTCGATGGCCGCGCGCAGCACGGCGCGGTCGTCGAAGGGGCGTACGACGCCCGCGGTGTCCTGGCCCTGCTCGTGGCCCTTGCCGGCGACGAGCACGGTGTCCCCGGCCTCGGCGCGCGCGACGGCGGCGGCGATGGCCGCTGCCCGGTCGGCGTCGACGAGGACGGTGCCGCGCTCCTCGGCGGGCACGGAGACGGCGCCGTCGAACATTGCGGCGAGGATCTTCAGGGGGTCCTCGGAGCGCGGGTTGTCGGAGGTCAGGACGGCGGTGTCGGCGTACCGGGCCGCCGCGGCGCCCATCGGGCCGCGCTTGGTGGTGTCGCGGTCGCCGCCGCAGCCGAGGACGATGTGCAGCCTGCCGGTGGTGACCTCGCGCAGGGCGCGCAGCACCGACTCGACGGCGTCCGTCTTGTGGGCGTAGTCGACGACGGCCAGGTACGGCTGTCCCGCGTCGACCCGCTCGAGGCGGCCGGGGACCCCGGGGACCGCGGCGACGCCGTCGGCGGCGGTCTGCGGGTCGAGGCCGGCCGCGGCGAGCGTGACGATCGCGGCGACGGTGTTGGCGACGTTGAAGGGGCCGGGCAGCGGGGCCTTGGCCCGTACGCGCTGCCCTTCGGGCCCGATCAGGGTCAGGGTGGAGTCCATGTGGCCGCTGACCACGTCCTCGGCACGCCAGTCCGCGGCCGGGTCCCCGGCGGCGGAGAAGGTGACGACCGGGATCGGTGCCTCCTTGGCGAGGCGCCGGCCGTACTCGTCGTCGACGTTGACCACCCCGAGGCGGGCCCGGCGCTCGCTGAAGAGCTGCGCCTTGGCCTGGAAGTAGTCCTCCATGCCGGTGTGGAACTCCATGTGTTCCGGGCTCAGGTTGTTGAAGACGGCGACGTCGAAGACGCATCCGTCGACCCGGCCGAGCACCAGGGCGTGGCTGGAGACCTCCATGGCCACGGCCTCGACGCCGCGTTCGCGCATGACGGCGAACAGGGCCTGGAGGTCGGTGGCCTCGGGCGTGGTCCGCTCGGACTTGATGCGCTCGTCGCCGATGCGCATCTCGACGGTGCCGACGAGTCCGGTGGTGCGTCCCGCCGCGCGCAGTCCGCCTTCGACGAGGTACGCGGTGGTGGTCTTGCCGGAGGTGCCGGTGATGCCGAGCTGGAGCAGGGCCTCGCCGGGGCGTCCGTAGATCTCGGCGGCCAGCTCGCCCATCCGGCCGCGCGGGTCGGCGACGGCCAGGACCGGCAGGCCGGTCGCTGCGGCGCGTTCGGCGCCGTCCGGGTCGGTCAGCACGGCGGCGGCGCCGAGGGCGGCCGCCTGGGCGGCGAAGTCCGCACCGTGCAGCCGGGCGCCGGGCAGGGCCGCGTACAGGTCTCCGGGGCGCACCGCACGGGAGTCGTGCGTGATGCCGGTGATCTGAGCGGCGCCGGACTCTGGCAGACCCAGCAGGGTGGCCAGCTCGCCCAGGGGGGTCGGGCGGGCGGTCACGGGCCGGGGCGCTCCCGGCGGCGCTGCCGGGGCGTCTTTCTGGGCGGTTCTGGGCTGATCAGCGTGAGGCACGGCGGTGAGCGTACCGGGCGCGGCGGGCCGCTCGCGAAGCGAGGGCCCCGCCTGGGCGCCGCCGGCCGTCTGGTTCCCCGGTTCCGGGGTGATCGTTGTCACTGGTGGTGCCTCGCGCTCTGGTGGCTGGACGGGCGGTTCACTGTCCGGGCTGCGGACCGGTCGGGGCGTTGCCGGCGGGGGCGGGCGGCGGGGCCGCCTCGTAGGTGACCGGCAGGCCGGCGGGGGCGGTTCCGGTGGGTGCGACCTGGAGGGTCTTGAGGGCGAACTCCATGACCGTCTTGTAGATGGGGCCGCAGATCTGGCCGCCGAAGTAACTGCCCTTGGTGGGGTTCTGGATGGCGCAGTACACGGTGATGCGGGGGTTGTCGGCGGGGGCGAAGCCGGCGAAGGAGGCCGTGTAGCCCTTGTAGCGGCCGGTCGCCGGATCCACCCGGTTGGAGGTGCCGGTCTTGCCGCCGACCCGGTAGCCGGGGATCTTCGCCCTGGTGCCGGTGCCCTCCTGGTCGTCGACCACGGACTCGAGCATCTCGGAGAGGGTCTTGGCGGTCTCCTGGCTGATCACCCGGGTGCGCTCGGGTGCCGGGGCCGGGGTGAAGCGGCCGTCGGGGCCCTTGGTGCCGCGGACGAGGGTGGGCGTGATCCGGACGCCGCCGTTGGCGATGGTGGAGTACACGGAGGCCGCCTGCATGGCGTTGAGGGACAGGCCCTGGCCGAAGGGGATCGTGTACTGCTGGGAGGTGGACCAGGCCTCGGGCCGGGCGAGGATGCCGCGGGATTCGCCGGGGTAGTTCAGGCCGGTGGGGCGCCCGATGCCGAACTTGTCCAGGTACGAGTACAGGACCTGGTTGGCTTCCTTCTGGGTGGCGCCGAGCTGGCCGGTGGCGAGGATGGTGCCGATGTTGGAGGACTTGGCGAGGACCCCGTTGAGGGTCAGGTACCAGGTCGGGTGGTCGACGTCGTCCTTGAAGAGCCGGTCGCCGCGGTGCAGCCGGTTGGGGACCTCGACGTGGGTGTCGGGCCGGGCCTTGCCCTCCTCCAGGACGGCGGCCATCGACATCACCTTGGCGGTGGAGCCGGGCTCGTACACGTCCTGGAGCGCTGCGTTGCCCATGGCGGTGGAGCGGGCGCGGCTGAGGTCGTTGGGGTCGAACCCGGGGGCGTTGGCCATGGCCAGCACCTCGCCGGTGCGGGTGTCCTGGACGATGACGTAGCCGCGGTCGGCGCCGGACTTCTCGACCTGCTCGGCGATGGCGCTCTGCGCGGCCCACTGGATGTCGCGGTCGATGGTCAGCTCGATGTCGTCGCCGGGCACGGCGGGCTTCTCGCTGGAACCGGCCGTGGGGACGCGGCGGCCGCCGGACTGGGCGTAGGTGAGTTCGCCGTCCTTGCCGGCCAGCTTCTTGTCGAGGGCGGACTCGAGTCCGCCGCCGCCCTTGCCGTCGGCGTTGACGTAACCCAGTATCCCGGCGGCGAGGTCGCCGCCCGGGTACACGCGCTTGCTGCTGACCTCGTTGAAGACGCCGGCGATGACGTTGGCGCCGGGGCCGTTGTTCTTCTTGTCGGCGGCCGCCTTGTCGGCGAAGAGCTTCTTGAGGTCCTTGATCTGGTTCCAGACCTGGGGGGTCTGGCGGCGGGCCAGGATCACGTAGCGGCTGTTCCTGGTCTGGAGGCGCTTGGCGAGTTCCCCGGCGTCCGCTCCGAGGATGGGCGCGAGGAGGGCCGCGGCCTGCTGGGGGGCGTCGGGAGCCTTGCTCTCCTGCGGGGTGAACATCTTCGGGTCGGCGGTGATGTCGTACGCGTCGACGCTGGTGGCCAGCGCCACGCCCTTGCGGTCGGTGATCTCCCCGCGCTCGGCGGCCAGGGTGTGGCTGGCGAAGCGGTTCTCGCTGGCCTTGGCGGAGTACGCGGAGGCGTCGACGGCCTGCACCTGCAGGAGCCGCACGACGAAGGCGACCATGACGAGGGTGAGCCCGGCGCCGACCAGGCGCAGCCGGGGCCTGGGGCTGCCGAGGCGGATCGTGTGCGGCGCCCGGGACGCGGCGGGCCGGGGGGCCGGGCGGACCGTGATCCGGGGCCGCCCGGGTCCGGGCACCCGCCGCGGCGGCTCCTTGGGGCTCACCGCGGTACCCCGCGGGGCGGAGCGGGGAGGGGTCCGTAACCGGTCCGCGTCACGACGTCACCTGCCTGGGGTAGGGGTGGGCTGCGGGGAGGTGCCGGGCGCGGGGGCCGGGGGCGCGGTGGACCCGGCCGGGCTCGGCGCGGCCGTCGGCGGCGGGGGCGGGGCCTCCGCCGGGGCGGGGGTGCCCGCGGTCCTGCCGTCGGGGCCGAGGAAGACGGGGCTGCCCCCCGGCACCAGGCCCAGTTCGCGGGCCCGCCGCTGGAGGGCGTCGGGTGCCGAGTAGCCGTCGACGTCCCGCTGGAGGGCCTGCTGCTCGTCCGTCAGCGCGGTGGTCTCCTTCTTCAGCCGGCTCAGCTGGAAGGAGCCCTGGTTCAGCGCCGAGTTCAGCAGCAGCAGGCTGATCAGCCCGCCCGCGAGCAGCGCCACCACCAGCAGGACGAACGGCATCCGTGCCGCCCCGCCGCCCTGCGGCCGCGTCCGGCCGCCCCCGCGGGCCTTGGTCACAGCCGCGCCTCGCGGATGCGCTCGACGCCCCGGAACCGGGCCGGGGCGGCCCGCCGGTTCTCGGCGATCTCCTCCTCGGTCGGCAGCTCGGCGCCCCGCGTCAGCAGCTTCAGCTTGGGCTGGTACTTCTCGGGGACCACCGGCAGCCCCGGCGGGGCCGTCGAGGTGGCGCCGGCGGCGAAGACCTGCTTGACGAGCCGGTCCTCCAGCGAGTGGTACGAGAGCACGGCGATCCGGCCGCCGACCGCGATCCGGTCGACCGCCGCCGGGATGGCCCGCTCCAGCCCGGAGAGCTCGCCGTTGACCTCGATGCGCAGGGCCTGGAAGGTCCGCTTGGCGGGGTTGCCGCCGGTGCGCTTCGCCGCCTGCGGCAGGGCGTCGCGGATCAGCTCGACCAGGCGGGCGCTGTTGGAGAAGGGCTCCTTCTCCCGCTCCCGCACGATCGCGGACACGATCCGCTTGGCCTGCTTCTCCTCGCCGTACTGGCGGAGGATCCGCACCAGCTCGCCGGGGGCGTAGGTGTTGAGGACCTCGGCGGCGCTGATGCCGGTCGTCTGGTCCATGCGCATGTCCAGGGGCGCGTCCTGCGCGTACGCGAACCCGCGGTCGGCCTCGTCGAGCTGCATGGAGGAGACGCCGAGGTCGAAGAGGATGCCCTGGACGGACGGCAGGCCCAGCCCGTCGAGCACCTCGGCGAGGTCGGCGTAGATCGCGTGGACGAGGGTGGCCCGGTCGCCGAAGGGCGCGAGGCGCTCGCCGGAGAGCCGCAGGGCCTCCTTGTCGCGGTCGAGGCCGATCAGGCGTGCCTCGGGGAACCGGGTCAGCAGGGCCTCGCTGTGGCCGCCGAGGCCGAGGGTGCAGTCGACGACGACGGCCCCCGGCCTCTCCAGCGCCGGGGCCAACAGGTCCAGGCACCGCTGGAGCATCACCGGGACATGTCGGGACTCGCTAGTCAAAGCGCCCTCTCAGATAACGGCGCGGCAGGCATACGCCGCGCCGCGCACGCGGAGTGTTACCAGGGGGCCGGGCGGCCGGTGAGGGCCGGGCTCCGGCCGGTTCGCGTCACTTTAGTGCAACGGTCGCCGCGGTCAACGAACCGCCCCGCGCCCGGTGCGCCCCGCCCCCGACGAAAGGGCAAAAGCCGTGAATCACCCGGACGGCGGCCCCCGCCTCACCCTTGTGGGTTAGCTCACAACAAGGTTTGTTGACCTTCTTTGTCCGTCCTCACCCCATGCCCCACCGCGCCGTGACCACTAACGTCATAGCCATGACGACTTCCGCATCCCTGCCCGCGCACTCCTCCCCCCAGGCATCCAGCGGCGACTCCGTCACCGATCGGCTGGTCGCGGCGAACCGTCGCTACGCCGCGCAGTTCACCGATCCCGGCATGGACGCCCGTCCGGTCCTCCAGGTGGCCGTCGTGGCCTGTATGGACGCCCGCCTCGACCTCCACAAGGCCCTCGGCCTGGAGCTCGGCGACTGCCACACCATCCGCAACGCCGGCGGGGTCGTGACCGACGACACCATCCGCTCGCTCACCATCAGCCAGCGGGCCCTGGGCACCCGCACGGTCATACTGATCCACCACACCGGCTGCGGCCTCGAAAGCCTGACCGAGGACTTCCGGCACGAGCTGGAGGACGAGGTCGGCCAGCGCCCCGCCTGGGCCGTGGAGTCCTTCCGCGACGTGGACCAGGACGTGCGCCAGTCCATGCAGCGCGTGCGCACCAACCCCTTCCTGCCCTTCAAGGACGATGTGCGAGGCTTCGTCTTCGACGTGCACACCGGGCTCCTGCGGGAGATCGATCCGGCCACCTGAGTGACAGAGCCGCCGGACGCCGTCAAGAATGCGGGGAGACGTCACCCGGAACCCCTCCGGGGCGGTGTCCGTGTTTCGGGGTGGGCCGGTCATGCGCCAAGGGCGTCGGCCCTGGGAAAGGGCCGAGGAGAACCAGGTGACCACGTACGACGACCGAGCGAGCCTCGCTGATCTGACCAGCACGGCCGAGCGGGTCCGCCGGTCGGTCGAGAGCGTGATCGAGGGCAAGCCCGAGGTCGTACGGATCGCGCTGACCGTGCTGCTGGCCGAGGGGCACCTCCTCATCGAGGACGTCCCCGGCGTCGGCAAGACGATGCTGGCCAAGACGCTCGCCAAGTCCATCGACTGCTCGGTCCAGCGCATCCAGTTCACACCGGACCTGCTGCCCTCGGACATCACCGGCGTCAGCATCTACGACCAGCAGCGCCGGGAGTTCGAGTTCAAGCCCGGCGCGATCTTCGCGCAGATCGTCATCGGCGACGAGATCAACCGGGCCTCCCCCAAGACCCAGTCCGCGCTGCTGGAGTCGATGGAGGAGCGCCAGGTCACCGTCGACGGCACCACCTACGCCCTGCCCAGCCCGTTCATGGTCGTCGCGACCCAGAACCCGGTCGAGATGGAGGGCACCTACCCCCTCCCCGAGGCCCAGCGCGACCGCTTCATGGCCCGCGTCTCCGTCGGCTACCCCAGCCCCGAGGCCGAGCTCGAAATGCTCGACGTGCACGGCGGGCTCTCCCCGCTCGACGACCTCACCGCCGTCGCGCACGCCCACGACGTGGTCAAACTGATCGAGGCCGTCCGCGAGGTGTACGTCGCCGCGCCCGTGCGCCGCTACGTGGTGGACCTGGTCTCCGCCACCCGCAGCCACCCGGAACTGCGCCTGGGCGCCTCGCCCCGCGCCACCCTGCACCTGCTGCGCGCCGTCAAGGCCTCCGCCGCGCTGTCCGGCCGGGACTACGTCCTGCCCGACGACGTCCAGGCGCTGGCCGCCCCCGTGCTCGCGCACCGGCTGCTGCCCACCGCGCAGGCCCAGCTGAACCGGCGCACCGCCGAACAGGTCGTCCACGACATCCTCCAGCGCACCCCCGTCCCCGCCGCCCACCCCCGCGGCGGCGAGATGCCGCCCGGCGCGGGCCTGCGGAGCTTCTGATGAGCGCCGGTGCCCCGCACGGCGCCGGCGGGCAGGTGAGGGACCCCGGGGGGCTGCGCGCCTCGTTCGCCGGCCTGACCACCCGGGGCCGCTCGTTCCTGGCCGCCGGGACCGCCGCCGCCGTCTGCGCGTACGTCCTGGGGCAGGGGCAGCTCCTGCGGGTCGGGCTGCTGCTCGTCGCCCTGCCCCTGATCTGCGTCCTCGCCCTGCACCGCACCCGCCACCGGGTCACCGGCAGCCGCAGCCTGGCCCCGCCCCGGGTGCCCGCCGGCGGCGAGGCCCGGGTGCAGCTGCGCCTGGAGAACGTCTCCCGGGTGCCCACCGGGCTGCTGATGCTCCAGGACCGGGTGCCGTACGTCCTGGGGCCGCGGCCCCGCTTCGTACTCGACCGGGTCGAGCCCGGCGGGCGCCGCGAGGTGTCGTACCGGGTCCGCTCCGACCTGCGCGGCCGCTACCCGCTCGGCCCCCTCCAGCTGCGCCTGACCGACCCCTTCGGGCTGGTCGAGCTGACCCGCTCCTTCAGCACCTACGACACCCTCACCGTCGTCCCGCGCACCCAGCCCCTGCCCCCGGTCCGGATGGCCGGCGAGGCGGCCGGCTACGGCGACGGCAGCCGCCGCGCCCTCGCGCTGGCCGGCGACGACGACGTGATCCCCCGCACCTACCGGCGCGGCGACGACCTGCGCCGCGTCCACTGGCGGTCCACCGCCCGCTACGGCGAGCTGATGGTGCGCCGCGAGGAACAGCCGCAGCGCAGCAAGGCCACCGTCCTGCTGGACACGCGGGAGACGGCGTACGAGGGCGCGGGCCCCGACTCCGCCTTCGAGTGGGCGGTGTCGGCCGCCGCCTCCACCCTGCTGCACGTCCTCGAACAGGGGTTCTCGGTGCGGCTGCTGACCGACACCGGCGACTCGGTGCCCGGTGAGGGCGGCGGGGGCTTCTCCTCCGGCGGGCACGAGTCCGCCGAGGCGGCCGGGCTGATGATGGACACCCTCGCGGTCGTCGGCCACTCCGACGGGAGCGGGCTGGGCCGCGCGTACGAAGCGGTCCGCGGCGGCGGAACGGGCATGGCCGCCTCCGCCGGCGACGGCCTGCTCATCGCCTTCTTCGGCGACCTCGACGACGAACAGACCGAGATGGCGGCCCGGATGCGGCAGCGCAGCGCGGGCGCCGTGGCGTTCGTCCTGGACTCCGCGGCCTGGGCCGGAGCGCCCTCGCGGGCGCAGGAGCGGCTGCGCGGGCTGCGCGACGCGGGCTGGACGGCGCTGGCCGTCCCGCCCGGCGCGGCCTTCGCGGAGCTGTGGCGGCAGGCCGGGAACGCCCCCCTCGGCACGGACACCTCAGGAGGCCGGGGATGAGCGGGCGCACGCGGGTGACGCTCTTCGCGATGCTGGCGACGCTGCTGACCTCCTGGTCACTGGCCCCGCTGGTGGAGTCCTCGGGCTGGCTGCTCCAGGCGGCCGCGCTGCTCGGGGTGCAGGCCGCGGTGGGTGCGGGGGCCCGGCGGGTGCCGCTGGCCCGGCCGCTGACCGTGGCGGCGCAGCTGCTGGTGTCGTTGCTGCTGCTCGCCTTCCTCTTCGCGGGGAAGGCCGAGTCCCCCGGGAGCGGGCCGCTGGCCTTCCTCGTCACCGATTTCGGGTCCCTGTTCCAGCAGGGCGTGCGGGACGTGAGCGAGTTCGCCATACCGGCTCCGCTGACGGACGGGATCCGGCTGTTGCTGCTGGCCGGGGTGCTGCTGATCGGTCTGCTGGTGGACGCGCTGGCGGTGACGCTGCGGACGGCCGCGGCCGCGGGGCTGCCGCTGCTGGCGCTGTACTCGGTGGCGGCCGGGCTGTCGACGGGCCGGGCCGGCTCGTGGTTCGCCTTCCTGCTGGCCGGCGCGGGCTACCTGCTGTTGCTGCTGTCGGAGGGCCGCGACCGGCTGGCCCAGTGGGGCCGCGTCTTCGGCGGCGCCCCGAGCTCGCGCGTGTCGGCGGCCTCCGGCTACGGGGGCGGCGCGGGCGGCGGGCGGGCCGTGGCGCCCGTGCGCACCGGGCGCCGGATCGGCGTGGTCGCGCTGGGTGTGGCCCTGGCGGTGCCGGCCGCGCTGCCGTCGCTCGGCGGCGGGCTGCTGGGCCCGCCGGGCGGCGACGCGGGCGCGGGCGGCGGGGGCGGCGGCACCATCTCGGCGGTGAACCCGCTGGTCTCGCTCCAGAGCAGCCTGAACGCGCAGGACAACCGGGTGGTGCTGAAGTACCGCACGGACAGCCCGCAGCTCGGCGAGCAGTACCTGCGGATCCTGGCGCTCGACGAGTTCAACGGGGTCAAGTGGGAGGCATCGGGGCGCCCGCTGACGGACGTGCCGGAGCGGCTGCCGACGCCGACGGGGCTGAGCGACCGGGTCCGCGAGAACGCCTCCGAGGTCCGCACCTCCGTCTCGGCGGCGGACACCTACGCCCAGCGCTACCTGCCGATGCCCTACCCGGCGACGCAGATCGACATCGCCGGCAAGTGGCGCTACGAACCCGCCGGCCGGACCCTGGTCGGGGACCAGCTCGCCAAGGACCGCTTCCAGAACGTGCAGGGCGCGCAGTACACCGTGCGCAGCCTGCTGCTGCGGCCCACGGCGGCGCAGCTCCAGGCCGCCCCGGCCCCGAACCCGCTGGTGCGGGAGGAGTACACGAGGCTGCCGGACAACCTGCCGCCGGTGGTGGCGGAGACGGCGCGGCGGGTCACGCACGGGGCGCAGGACGACTACGCGCGGGCCGTGCGGCTCCAGGACTTCTTCGCGGTGAACGGCGGCTTCCGCTACGACACCAAGGTGTCCTCGGGGACGGGCTCGCAGGCCATCGCCCGCTTCCTGGCGGACAAGGAGGGCTTCTGCGTCCACTTCGCCTTCTCGATGGCGGCGATGTCGCGGACCCTGGGCATCCCGGCGCGCGTGGCGGTCGGCTTCACCCCGGGCGAGAAGCAGGCCGACGGCAGTGTGAACGTCTCGATGCGGGACGCGCACGCCTGGCCCGAGCTGTACTTCGAGGGCGTGGGCTGGACCCGGTTCGAGCCGACGCCCCGGTCGGGCATCTCGCTGCCGGACTACAGCCGCACCGAGGCCCCGGCCCCGCAGCCGTCCGCCCCGTCCGCGCTGCCCTCGCAGGCCGCGTCGGCGCCGGCGCCGATGCCCTCGCAGGCCGAGGCGTGCCCGCCGGAGCTGAAGAAGCTCGGCGAGTGCGGCGGTCCGGCCGCCCCGCGGGACGCCGGCGCGGGCTCCGGCGGCGTGTCGGTGGGCGCGGTGCTCGGCTGGAGCGCCGGTGCGCTGGCGGTGCTGGTGCTGCCGCTGCTGCCGCTGTTGTGGCGCCGCCGGGTCCGCGAGCGGCGGCTGTCCCGCCCGGACGGGCCGGCCGCGGGGCCGCGGGACGGCCGGGCCGGTGACCCGGGGCCGTCCTCGCCGGGCGTGCTGGCGGCCTGGCGGGAGCTGGGCGACAGCGCCTGGGACGTGGGCATCCCGCCCGACGAGGCGTTGTCGCCGCGCCGGGCGGCGGGCCGCGTCGTGGTCCTGGGCCGGCTGGACGGGGAGCCCGCGCAGGCGGTGCACCGGGTCGCGGGCGCGGTGGAGCGGGCGCTGTACGCCCCGCCCGGCGCGGACCTCTCCTACCCGGAGCTGGCCGCCGACGTACGCCTGGCCCGTACGGCCCTGCTGGCCGCGCTGGGGCGCCGGGCCCGGCTGCGCGCGCTGCTGCTGCCGCGCTCGGCGGCGCGGGTGACCGCCGCCGCTTCGGTCCGCGTCTCCGCCGCCTCGGCGCGGGTGTCGTCCCTGACGGCGCGCCTCCGCGTCCGCCTCCCCCTCCGCAACCGCGGCTGACCTCACCGCGGCCGCCTCCGCGGACGGCTCCGCGCACGCGGGAAACGCCGGTGCGGCGGGCTCGTTCCCCCCGAGCCCGCCGCACCGGCGTTCCTGTTCCGGCCAGGACCCGGTCCGCTCCGCGGCCCCGTGTCCGCGGTGCGGGCCGAGCGGCCCTGTCCGTGGCCTCCAGTCTGCTGTCTTCGCAGGTGGGAGCCCATCCGTACACGTACTCATCTGTGCGTCTGAGTACGGATACTCAGTTGTACGCCGCCTCCCGGCGGGAGCGGCACCGCCGACCGGGGGTCAGCGGCTCCCGCTCACCCTGCCCCGCAGCAGCAGCGACAGCGCCGAGTGCACGTCGTCCAGGGACCGCTCGCTCTGGAAGGCCTGCCAGTCCAGCGCGGCCACCAGCACCATCCCCACCAGGGCCGCCGCCGTCAGCGGCACGTCGATCTCGGCGCTGAGCTCTCCGCGCTCCACTCCCTCGCGCAGCACGGACTCGACGACCGCGACCGCCTCGCCCCGCACCACCATCAGGGTGGACTGCCAGGCGCGGTTGGTCCGCCAGAGCTCGGCGACGTACAGCTGGGTGAAGGCCGGGTAGCGGTCGATGAAGACCAGGCCGGCCCGGATCATCGCGTCGAGGGCCTCGATCCGGCTGCCGCCGCGCGCCTCGGTCTCGTCCGCTGCCGCCCGCAGCGAGGCGGTGAGCAGGCCCACGCCGTGCCGCAGCAGCTCCTCGAAGAGCTCGGTCTTGCTCGCGAAGTTGTAGTAGACGGTGCCCTTGGCGACGCCCGCCCGCTCGGCGATCTCGTCGACCGTGGTCGCGGAGAAGCCCTGTTCGGCGATGAGCGTGACGGCCGCCTCGTACAGCTTCTGGCGCGTGGCCTGCCGCCGGGCGCCGCCGACGGTGGTGATGCTGCTTTCCATGGCGCTGATTCTCACAGGTCAACAGCCCCTTACAGGCTCAGTTCCGGGTGCAGCCGGTCCATCGTCCACACCTGCTTGCCGCGGGCGGCGAGTGCGGTGAGGGCCAGCGCCCCGGCCGTGAAGGCGAGGAGGACCGCGCCGCCCTGCCACACCGGGGTGAGGTCGCCGCCCGTGATGAGGCGGCGCAGGCTCTCGACGATGTACGACATCGGCAGGTACGGGTGGATGTCGTTGAAGAAGTCCGGGCTGGTCTGGACGGGGTACGTACCGCCGGCGGAGGTCAGCTGGAGCATCAGGAGGGCCAGGACCAGGATGCGGCCCGCCGCGCCGAACTTGGCGTTCAGCCACTGGATGATCGCCGCGAAGCAGGCGGTGACCAGGACCAGGAAGCCGATGGTGAGGGCCGGGTGGGCCATCTCCAGGCCGAGGCCGGGGGCCCAGTGGAGTACGGACATCAGCGCGCCCACCTGCGCGGCGCCGAGACCGACCACGGGCAGCCAGCCGGCGACGGCGATCCGCCAGGGCGAGGCGCCGGCGGCCAGGGCCCGCTTGTTCATGGGGGCGATCAGCATGTAGGCGACCATCGCGCCGACCCACAGGGACAGCGGGATGAAGTAGGGGGCGAAGCCGGTGCCGTAGTTGGGCGCCTTGTGCAGGGCCTGGTTGGCCAGCTGGACCGGGTCGGCCATGACCTGCGTACGGGCGTCGCGCTGCTGCTGGTCGTAGTCCGGGATCTTGCCGACGCCGTCGTGCAGGCCGCCGGCGAGCTGTCCGCTGCCGTCGACCAGCTTGAACATGCCGCCGTTGAGGCTGTGGGCGCCGTCGCCGAGCTTGCCGACGCCCTCGCCCAGCTTGCCGGAGCCGCCGGCCGCGGTGCCGATGCCCTTGTGCAGCTCGACCATGCCGTCGGCGACCTTGTGCGCCCCGCTGTTGAGGGCGTTGACCTGGGTGACGGCGGCGTCGAGGTCGCCGGCCAGGCCCGGGGCCTTCTCCACCAGGACGCGGGCCTTGCCCTCCAGGTCGGTCAGCTGGCCGCGGAGCCTGGTGATGTCGCCGCCGGCGTTCCCGACGAGGGTGTTGACGTCGCCGGCGAGCAGGGCGGCCTCGGCGGCGTCGTCCCTGGCCACCTTCGCGTCGGCGCAGAAGGCGGGGGCCGGCGGGGCGCCGGCGGAGCAGTACTTCGTGTAGAGGGAGTCGGTGCGGGTGGCCACCCGCTTGGTGAGGGAGGCCGCGGCGGGGGCCTTCTCGGCGAACTTGCCGAGGTGGTTGTTGACGACGTGGGCGCTGTCGGCGACCAGCTTGGCGGTGTCCGCCAGGTTCTTGGGGTCCTTGACGAAGGGCCGGGCCTTGGCGGCGGCGCCGTTGACCTTGTCGGCGACCTGCTGGGTGCCGTCCGCGACCTGCCGGGAGCCCGTCTCCAGCTTGCCGGCGGCGGCGTTGAGCTTGTTCAGGCCGCCGGTGAGCTCGCCGGTCTTCTCCTTGGCCGTGTCGAGGCCGTCGGCGAGGTCCTTCGCGCCCTGCTGGGCCTTGCCCGCGCCGTCCTTGAGCTGGTCGGCGCCGTCGGCGGCCTCGGCGGTCTTGTCGTGCAGGTCGGCGAACGAGACGAAGATCTTGTCGAGGAAGCCGCGGGAGGCGTTGGCGGACGCGGCCGAGCGGACCTCGGAGAAGACGGTCCGCGAGATCGAGCCGACGATGTAGTTGTTCGCGTCGTTCGTACGGACCTGGAGGGCTCCGGTGGTGGGGTCGTCACCGGCGCTGGAGGCGATCTTCGCGCTGAAGTCGGCGGGCATGGTGAGGGAGAGGTAGTACGTGCCGTCCTCCACCCCCTTCGCCGCCTCGGCGGGGCTGACCTCGCGCCAGTCGAAGGTCTTGCTCCGGCGCAGCTTGCGGGTGATCTCGCCGCCGGCGTCGAGGCGCTTGCCGTCCACGGTGGTGCCCTGGTCGGAGTTGACGAGGGCGACGGGCACCTTGTCGAGGCGCTTGTACGGGTCCCAGAACGACCAGAGGTACAGGGCGCCGTAGAGGAGGGGCAGCAGGAGCAGTGCGACGAGGGCGGCCCGGGGCAGCTTCCCCCGCCCGAACCGCTTCAGCTCAAGCGCGGCCAGTTTCGGCGAGCGCATCGTCCGCCCCCTTCGTGTCGTCGTCGTCGGTGCCGGTCGTGGTGCGGGTCGCGGCCTCGGACCGGGCCTCGGTAGCCGCTTCGGCTTCGGCCTCGGCTTCGGCTGCCGTTTCGGCTTCGGCTTCGGCTTCGGTTGCCGTTTCGGCCTCGGGTTCGGCTTCGGTTGCCGTTTCGGCCTCGGCTTCGGCTTCGGTTGCCGTTTCGGCCTCGGCTTCGGCTTCGGGCTGGGTTTCCGTTCCGGCCCCCGTGCGCACCACCGTCACGCCGTCCGGGGCTTCGCTGCACACCGCGAGGACGGTGGTCCCGCGGTCGGCGAGCGAGCGCAGCAGCGCCCAGGCCTCCCGGCGTTCGGCGTCCGAGAGCTTGAGGTCGAGGTCGTCGAGGGCCAGCAGCCGGGGGTTGCCCAGCAGGGCGATGGCCAGCGAGAGCCGCACGGCCTCCAGCCGCTCCAGGGCGCGGACGGGGGTCCGCTCGCCCTTGGGCAGGGCGGTCGGGTCCAGTCCGACGGCGGCGAGGGCCGCGTCGACGCGGGTGCGGGCGGTGGCGCGGCGCTCGCCGCGCGGGCGCAGCAGGGCGCGGACGGGGCCGTCGTAGCGGCGCTGGAGCATGGCTCCCTCGCGCAGCTGCTCGGCGACGGTCAGCGCCGGGTCGAGGTCGTTGACCCCCGGGACGGGACCGAGGGCGGTGATGCGGCGGACGGCGGCCATCTTCTTCGGCAGCCGGTGGCGGCCGATCTCGGCGTGGCCCTCGGTGGCCTTCATCCGTCCGGTGAGGGCCAGGAGCAGGCAGGTGCGGCCACTGCCCGAGGGTCCTTCGACCGCGATGAGCGCACCGGGCGCCGCGTCGATCCCCACGCCCCGGAACACCCAGCCGCGCGGGCCCTTGAGTCCGAAGCCCTCGGCCTTGACGGCCGCGCCGTGCGGGCTGTCCACGGCCCTCCCCCCTCCTTTTGAACTGACCAGTCAGTTCAAAAGCTAGCAGGTTCGGTGCCCTGTCGCCCGCTCCTGCCCGCATTTGGCGTGAATCTGCAGGTCAGCGTGATTGTCAGTGGGGGCCGTCACGATGGATCCACGAACGGAAGCAACCAGCAGGCAGCTGAGCACCACCGCAACGACAGGAGGTTCGTCATGGCCACACCGTCCCCGTCCCCTGTCCACCCCGTCCCGCGCCGGTCGGCCGCACCGCCGGCCGCCCTCGACCTGCTCGCCAAGGCCCGCAGTGGCCTGGCCGAGGCGGCCCTGCTGTCCCGGCCCAACGAGCGGTACGCCACCGCCCACCTGGCCGCGCTGCGCGCGGCCGCGGCCGTGCTCGCCGCGCGCGGGCGGCCCGAACCGGTGAATCCCCGGCGGCGGCCGCGGATCCGCAGTGCGTGGGAGGTACTGCCGGAGATAGCGCCGGAACTGACCGAGTGGAGCGCGCTGTTCGCCTCCGGCGCGGCCCGCCGGGCCCGGGCCGAGGCGGGGATACCGGATGCGGCGACCTGCCGGGACGCGGACGACCTCGTACGGGAGGCGGGGATGTTCGTACGGCTGGTGGAGCGGATGCTCGCGCTCCAGCCCGTGACGCAGGCCCTGCCGCAGCCGCGCCCGGAGCGTCCTCACGCCGGATGAGCTGCCCGGTCGGCCGAGGCAATAGGGTGGGTTCCGCACCGCCCCACCCTTACGCGCCGAGGAGCCACCAGCCGTGTCGGACACTTCCCGCCCCCGTGCCTCCCTCCGCACCGCCGTGGTGTGGGAGGTACTCAAGGAGGCCCTCGACCGCCGGGTGAAGGCGTCCGGGCGGGAGGTCCTCGAGGTGCTGGACACCGGCGGCGGCACCGGCAAGTTCGCCGTGCCGGTGGCCCGGCTGGGCCACCGGGTGACCGTGGTCGACCCCAGCCCGAACGCGCTGTTCGGGCTGGAGCGCCGGGTCGCCGAGGCGGGCGTCGCCGACCTGGTGCGCGGGGTCCAGGGCGATGCCCAGGGCCTGCTGGACGTGGTCGGCCGGGAGTCGTACGACGTCGTGCTCTGCCACGGCGTGCTGGAGTACGTGGACGACCCGGCCGAGGGCGTGGCCAACGCGGTCGCCGCCCTGCGCCCGGGCGGCGTCCTCAGCCTGCTCGGCGCAGGCGTCGGCGGAGCCGTGCTGGCGCGGGCGCTCGCCGGGCACTTCACCGAGGCCCGCACCGCCCTCACCGACCCGGCCGGACGCTGGGGCTCCGGCGACCCGGTCCCACGCCGCTTCACCGCCGAGCAGCTGAGCGCGCTGGTCCGCGACGCCGGCCTGGAGGTCGGTGCGGTCCACGGCGTCCGGATCTTCGCCGACCTGGTTCCCGGGGTGCTCGTGGACACCGAGCCCGGGGCGGTCGAGGCGCTGCTGCGCCTGGAGGAGGCCGCCGCCGAGCTGCCCGCCTTCCACGCGGTGGCCACGCAGCTGCACGTCCTGGGCGAGAAGCCCGCCTGATCTGCGGCCTTGCTCGGACGGGCTCCGGCGGATCCCCTCCCATCGGGCGCGCCGACCCGTATGATCGGGTGCACCGGTCGGCATGGCGGACTGCTCATTGGGGAATAAGCGCCTCATTGGCCGCCTTGGCGACGGTACGTTCGAAGCAGCCGTTCGTTCGGCACCGGTTCCGGCGCGCTGGTTCGCCAGGCCGGTGGATTGCAGAATGTGGCGTTGAGGGCGGGTATCACGGGGGCGATTCCCCGCCTATCCTGAAGGGGACCCCTGGTCGCTACCCCCCGCGACCGACGGATGAGGAGGACTCCCGTGCCGCTCTCGGAGCACGAGCAGCGAATGCTCGAGCAGATGGAGCGAGCGCTGTACGCCGAAGACCCCAAGTTCGCGACAGCGCTTGAGGGCAGTGGACTGCGCACGTACACCCGGCGACGGGTCTACCAGGCAGTCGTAGGCATTGTGGTGGGTATCGCGCTCCTCATGACTGGTGTGATCTGGCAGGAAGTGCTCTGGATCAGCGTGGTGGGATTCCTCGTCATGCTGGCCTGTACGGTCCTCGTGGTCACCGGTTGGCGCAAGGCACCCAAGCCCGGCGAGCAGCCCGTCTCCGGAAGTTCAGGCGGTGCGGCCCACGGCCGCAACCGGCAGCGTCGGTCGATGATGACCCGTATCGAGGAACGGTGGCAGCGCCGCCGCGACGAGCAGGGGCAGTAGCCCCGCACACACGTACCGGTGAGGGGACGGCCGCGCTCGCGGCCGTCCCCTCACCGTTTCTGCCCACCTGATCGCCGGCGCTGCGGCATGCTGGCCGGATGAGTGTGCTCCCCCTGGTCTTCACCAGCGGCTGGGCCAGCGGGATCAACGCCTACGCCGTGGTCCTGCTGCTCGGCATCTTCGGCGCGACCGGCCTGTCCGACGAGGTTCCGGCCTCGCTCCAGCGCACCGACGTCCTGGTCGTCGCGGGCGTGCTGTTCCTGTGCGAGGCGGTGGCCGACAAGGTCCCGTACGTGGACTCGCTGTGGGACACGGCCCACACCGTGATCCGGCCCGTCGCCGGCGCGGTGGTCGGCGCCCTCCTCGCCGGGCAGAGCGGCTCGCTCCCCGACCTCGCCGCCGGCGCGGTCGGCGGGTCCACCGCGCTGGCCAGCCACTTCGTCAAGGCCGGCACCCGCATGGCCGTCAACACCTCGCCCGAGCCGTTCACCAACATCGTGCTGAGCACCGCCGAGGACCTGGGCGTGGCCGGCATCGTCACCTTCGCCATGTTCAACCCGCAGGCCGCCGCGGTCATCGCCGCCGTGCTGCTGGCCATCGGACTGGCCCTGCTGGTCTTCCTGTGGAGCCGGATCCGGCGCTTCCGGCGGCGACGGGCCCAGCGCCGCGAGGAGAAGCGGCTGGCCGCCGCCGCCGGGGCACCGCCCCGCTGACCCGCTGACCTCGCTCGATAGGCTCAGCGGCATGGCAAGAATTGCGGTGATCGGCGCCGGCATGGGCGCGATGGCGACGGCGGCCCGGCTGGCCGTGGCGGGGCACCAGGTGACGGTGTACGAACGCGGGTCCACGTACGGCGGCTCCCTCGGCCGGTTCGAACGCGACGGCTTCGCCTTCGACACGGGGCCCGGGGTGCTGCACCTGCCCGCCGTCTACCGCGACCTGTTCGTCAAGACCGGCAAGCGGCCCCTCGAGGACTGCGTCGGGATGGTGCAGCTGGACCCCGCCGTCCGGCACGTCCTGGACGGCGCCGCCGTCACCCTCCCCGGCGCCTCCCGGGGCGGGGTCGCCGCCGCCCTGGACGAGGCCTTCGGAGCGGGCGCGGGCGAACGCTGGAACGCCCTGCTGGGCCGCGCCCGTGACACCTGGGACGCCACCCGCCGCCCCCTGCTCGAGGAGCCGCTGCGCCCCGACTGGCAGGTGCTGGGCCGCGACCCGTACCCGGCGCTGCGCGGGAGCGGCCTGCTGCGCCGCCGTACGCCGACGCTGGCCGAGGTGGCCCGGCGCGAGCTCGGCGGCGGGCTCGGCGAGCTGCTGGCCGGCCGGGTCCTGGCGTACGGGCTGGACCCGGACACCGTGCCCGCCGCGGCGGCCGCGCTGCCGTACATGGAGCAGACCTTCGGCAGCTGGTACGTGCGGGGCGGCATGCGCGAGCTGGCCACCGCCGTGTACGAGCGCTGCCGGGAGCGGAAGGTGGAGTTCGTCTTCGGGGCGGCCGTCCGCGCGGTCCTGACCCGCGACGGCCGGGCGGCCGGGGTACGGCTGGCCGACGGCACCGAGGCCGCCGCCGACCAGGTCGTCTGCGGCATCGACCCGAGGCAGCTGCCGGGCGCCTCGGTGCCGCGCGGCGGCGTACCGGCCCGGGGGTCGCAGGTGCCCGGGCGGCTGACGCTGCTGCTGGCCCTGCGCGGCGCCCGCCCGGCGGACGCCGTCCACCGCACGCTGGTGCACTCCCCCGGCTCCGCCGGCGTCCAGCTGGTGACGGTGCTGCGCCCGGACGACCCGGCCACGCGCCCGGACGCGGACCACGAGGCGGTCACGGTGAGCGCCGTGTGCGGGCCCGCGGGCGGTGCGCCGGTCCCGGACCCGGAGAAGCTGCTGGACCTCGCCGCGAAGGCCGTCCCGGGGCTGCGGGGGCGGCTGCTGTGGCAGGAGGTGCGCACCCCGCAGGACGTGGAGGCGGACACGGGCGCGCTCGGCGGTTCGGTGCCGGCGCCCGCGCTGCCGGGGGACGGCGGCCGGCTGCTGTACCCGGCCAACACCACGGCCCTGCCCGGGCTGTACCTCGCGGGCGGCTGGGCGCACCCCGGCGGCGGGCTCGCCCACGCCGGGATGACGGGGGCCCTGGTGGCCGGGCTGATCGTGGAGGGGGCGGGGTTCCGGGGCTCGCAGTGAGCCCCGGCCCGCCGGGCCCGGGCCGGGAACGGCCGCCGCGTCAGTTGCGGTACTGGCCGTACTCCCCGTTGCCCGGGTAGGGGTACGGGTACTCCTGCGGCTGCTGGGGGTCCTGCTCCGGGTAGGGCTGCGGGGCGGCGTCGGTGGCGCGCTGCTGCGGGACCCAGACCCCGCCGGGCGGGGTGTCCATGGAGTACTGCTGCTGGGCCGGGTCACCGTACGGCGGGTAGGCCGCGCCGTCGTAGGGCGGGGCCGGGGAGACCTCGCCGCCGGTGCCGATGTACGGGTCCGAGTAGGCGGCGTAGACCTGCTGGCCGCCCGCGGGGTAGGTGCCGGAGTAGTCGTAGCCGCCCTGGCCCTGTTGCTGGTCGTAGTAGGCCGCGTACTGGTGGGCGTCCTGCTCGGCCGTGGTGAACGGCGACGCGAAGGGCGTCTCGGCGCCGGGCTGCTGGGGCGTCGGAGGCTGCTGGGGCTGCTGGGGCTGCTGGGGGACGAAGCTCTGTATCCCGTACGAGCCGGTCTCCTCGGGCACCGGCTGCGGGGTGAACACCGCGCCCTCGGCGCCCGTGTCCCCGGCGGGGCCCGTGGCCTCGGAGCCGTACTCCAGCGAGGTGACCTCCAGCGCGGGCTCCGGGCGCGGCGCGCCCCCGGAGCGGCGGCGTCTGCCCTGCGGCTCCGGCGGTGCGGGCCGCCCGCGGCGCAGCGACCAGCCGGCCACGAAGCCCTTGCGGAAGGAGAGCGTGACCAGGGTCTGGCCGACGGCGAACGCGGTCGCGCCGACGGCGATCACGAGCACCGACGGCAGCACCACCCCGGCCACCACGCCGACGAAGCCGGTGAAGGCGAGCAGGCGCCAGCGCAGCCGGGCCTTGTACTGCATCAGGACCTCGGCAAGCAGCCACAGCGCGACGATGCCGAACGCGATGTAGAGGACCGTCATTCCCATGCAAGGCCCCTCTCGGTACGGCCGCCGCGCGGGAAGAGGAGACGGCCGGTCAGGCCCGCTGGTGCAGGCCCAGGTTCTCGTAGATCTCGAGGGTCGCCGTGGAATTGTTCAGCGTGATGAAGTGCAGCCCCGGGACACCCTCGGACAGCAGCCGCGCGCAGAACTCCGTGGCGAACTCGATGCCAATGGAGCGTACAGCGGCCGGATCGTCCTTGACGGCGAGCATGCGTTCTTTGACCGCGTCGGGGAAGACCGCGGTGCTCAGCTGGGGCAGCCGGTCGAGCTGCTTGATGCCCACAACAGGCATGACCTCGGGGATGATCGGGGTCTCGCAGCCCGCCTTCGCGACGCTGTCGCGCAGCCGCAGATAATTCTCCGGGTCGAAGAACATCTGGGTGATGGCGTAGTCCGCGCCGGCGCGGCACTTGTCCACGAAGTGCCGGATGTCCGAGTCCCAGTCCGCCGAGCGCGGGTGCATCTCGGGGAAGGCGGCGACGCCGACGCAGAAGTCGCCGGACTCCTTGAGCAGCCGGACCAGGTCGGCCGCGTAGTCCACGCCCTCGGGGTGCCTGACCCAGGGGCCCATGGGGTCGCCCGGCGGGTCGCCGCGCAGCGCGAGCATGTTGCGGATGCCGGCGTCGGCGAACTGGCCGATGACGTGCCGCAGCTCGGCGACGGAGTGGTCCACCGCGGTCAGGTGCGCGACGGGCGTCAGGGTGGTGTCGGCGGCGATCTGCTGGGTGGCGCGGACGGTGCCGCCCCGGGTGGAGCCGCCGGCTCCGTACGTCACGGAGACGAAGCTCGGGGAGACCGCCTCGATCCGGCGGAGCGCGTTCCAGAGGTTGCGCTCGCCCTTCTCGGTCTTGGGAGCCCAGAACTCGAAGGAATACGAGGCTCCGGACGCGAGGAGGTCGCGGACCGTGTGCGCACGATCCGACCAGGTGGAAGCGGTACCAAGGGCCATACCGGCAGGTTAGACGTGCCCCGGCGGACGCCGAAGCGATGTCCATCCCTTGGACAGATTTTTGGACACCCTGAGACGCGGACGCGCCCGCCCGGGCTCCCGGGCGCGCTCCGCCGTCAGGCGAGACGGGCGCGGACCCGCTTGGCGAGTTCGGCGGCCGCGGCGCCGGGGTCGGTGGCCTCGGTGAGGGCGCGGACGACGACCACGCGGGTGGCGCCGGCGTCCAGGACCTCGTCCAGGTTGGAGCCGTCGATGCCGCCGATCGCGAACCACGGGCGGTCCTGGGCGAGGGAGGCCGCGTACCGGACGAGGTCGAGGCCGGGGGCGTGCCGGCCGGGCTTGGTGGGGGTGGGCCAGCAGGGGCCGGTGCAGAAGTAGTCGACGCCGGCCTCGGCGACGGCGGCGTCGACCTCGGACTCGGCGTGGCAGGAGCGGCCCACCAGGACCCGGTCGCCGAGGATGGCGCGGGCCGCGGGGACGGGTATGTCCCCCTGGCCGAGGTGCAGGACGTCGGAGCCGATGGCGTGCGCGACGTCGGCGCGGTCGTTGACGGCGAGGAGCTTGCCGTGGCGGCGGGCGGCCTCGGCGAAGACCTGGAGGTGTTCGAGTTCCTCGCCCGCCTCCATGCCCTTGTCGCGGAGCTGGACGATGTCGACCCCGCCGGCCAGGACGGCGTCGAGGAACTCGGGGAGGTCGCCCTGCCGCTTGCGCGCGTCCGTGCACAGGTAGAGCCGGGCGTCGGACAGCTGCTGCATGGGAGTACCCCCGTGGTCGTGGCGGTGGGGGGGGCGGCCGGGGGGGGGCCCCCCCCCCGGGGGGGCCGCCGGCGAAGGGGGGGGGGCGGGCGGCGGCCCCGGGGCACCCGCGGCCCCGATAAGG
>NZ_JBEZKZ010000078.1:0-35917 GCF_040651895.1 Streptomyces sp. NPDC048352 | reverse complement strand
GGCCGGGCCCCGCGGGGCCGTCCCCTCCCCGCCCCGCCGGGGGTCCCTCCGGGGCCCCGTTCCGGGCGGGGCGGGGTGCGGGGGGTTGTCGGTGGGCGCCAGTAGGGTGGTTGGCATGGCCGACCCTTCCAGCTACCGTCCCGCGCCCGGGCAGGTTCCCGACTCCCCGGGGGTCTACAGGTTCCGCGACGACCACCGCCGGGTGATCTACGTCGGGAAGGCCAAGAGCCTGCGCCAGCGCCTGGCCAGCTACTTCCAGGACCTCGCCAACCTGCACCCCCGTACCGCCACCATGGTCACCACGGCCGCCTCCGTCGAGTGGACCGTCGTGTCCACCGAGGTCGAGGCGCTCCAGCTCGAGTACTCCTGGATCAAGGAGTTCGACCCCCGGTTCAACGTCAAGTACCGGGACGACAAGAGCTACCCCTCCCTCGCCGTGACGATGAACGAGCAGTACCCCCGGGTCCAGGTCATGCGCGGCCCCAAGAAGAAGGGCGTGCGCTACTTCGGCCCGTACGGGCACGCCTGGGCGATCCGCGAGACCGTCGACCTGATGCTGCGCGTCTTCCCGGTGCGCACCTGCTCCGCCGGCGTGTTCAAGCGCTCCGCGCAGATCGGCCGCCCCTGCCTGCTCGGCTACATCGGCAAGTGCTCCGCGCCCTGCGTCGGCCGGGTCACCCCCGAGGAGCACCGCGAACTGGCCGAGGACTTCTGCGACTTCATGGCGGGCCGCACCGGGACCTACCTCTCCCGGCTCGAGAAGCAGATGCACGAGGCAGCCGAGGAGATGGAGTACGAGAAGGCCGCCCGGCTGCGCGACGACATAGGCGCCCTGCGCCGCGCGATGGAGAAGAACGCCGTCGTGCTCGCCGACGCCACCGACGCCGACCTCATCGCGGTCGCCGAGGACGAGCTGGAGGCCGCCGTGCAGATCTTCCACGTCCGCGGCGGCCGGGTCCGCGGCCAGCGCGGCTGGGTCACCGACAAGGTCGAGGCCGTGGACACCGCCGGGCTCGTCGAGCACGCCCTCCAGCAGCTGTACGGGGAGGAGAAGGGCGAGGCCGTCCCCAAGGAGGTCCTCGTACCGGCGCTCCCCGAGGACACGCCCGCCCTGAGCCAGTGGCTCGCCGGCCGGCGCGGCTCCGGCGTCAGCCTGCGCATCCCGCAGCGCGGCGACAAGAAGGCCCTGATGGAGACCGTCCACCGCAACGCCCAGCAGTCCCTCGCCCTGCACAAGACCAAGCGCGCCGGCGACCTCACCACCCGCTCCCGGGCCCTGGAGGAGATCGCCGAGGCCCTGGAGCTGGACGGCGCGCCGCTGCGCATCGAGTGCTTCGACATCTCGCACCTCCAGGGCGAGGACGTCGTGGCCTCCATGGTCGTCTTCGAGGACGGGCTCCCCCGCAAGAGCGAGTACCGCAGGTTCCAGATCAAGGGCTTCGAGGGGCAGGACGACGTCCGGTCCATGCACGAGGTCGTCTCCCGGCGCTTCCGGCGCTACCTCCAGGAGAAGCTCACGACGGGGGAGTGGTCCCCGGAGGACGGCGAGCCCGAGGACGACGGCCGGCCCAAGCGCTTCGCGTACCCGCCGCAGCTCGTCGTCGTGGACGGCGGGCAGCCCCAGGTGGCGGCGGCCAAGCGGGCCCTGGAAGAGCTCGGGGTCGACGACGTGGCGGTCTGCGGGCTCGCCAAGCGGCTGGAGGAGGTCTGGCTGCCGGGCGAGGACGACCCCGTCGTGCTGCCCCGCACCAGCGAGGGCCTCTACCTGCTCCAGCGGGTACGTGACGAAGCCCACCGGTTCGCCATCCAGTACCAGCGCAACAAGCGCGGCAAGCGGCTGAGGACGAGCCCGCTGGACGACGTCGCCGGCCTCGGCGAGAGCCGCAAGCTGGCCCTCCTGAAGCACTTCGGTTCGGTGAAGAAGCTGAGACAGGCGACAATCGACCAGATCTGCGAGGTCCCCGGCATAGGCCGCAAGACGGCGGAGACGGTGGCCGCCGCCCTCGCCGGGGCGGCTCCCGCCGGTCCTGCCGTCAACACGGCGACAGGAGAGATCATTGAGGACGAACCCTCCGCACCTGCGGAGACATCGTCCGAACGGGGGACCGCGCCATGACCGAGCACGAGACCGCACAGACGACCGAGCGCACGGCCGACAGCACGGCCGGGCACACGACCGAGCACGACCGAGACGGAGCACAGGTGAGTACGGGCACGACCCTGGAGCCCGGCGACAACGCCGAGGCGGCCATCCCCGAGCTGGTGATCATCTCCGGGATGTCCGGAGCCGGCCGCAGTACGGCGGCCAAGTGTCTGGAGGACCTCGGCTGGTTCGTCGTCGACAACCTGCCGCCCGCGCTGATCCCCACCATGGTGGAGCTCGGCGCCCGCTCCCAGGGCAACGTCGCGCGGATCGCCGTCGTCGTCGACGTCCGCGGCCGGCAGTTCTTCGACGCCCTGCGCGAGTCCCTCGCCGACCTGGAGGCCCGCGGCGTCACCCGGCGCATCGTCTTCCTCGAGTCCTCCGACGACGCGCTGGTCCGCCGCTTCGAGTCGGTGCGCCGCCCGCACCCCCTCCAGGGCGACGGCCGCATCGTCGACGGCATCGCCGCCGAGCGCGACCTGCTGCGCGAGCTGCGCGGCGACGCCGACCTGGTCATCGACACCTCCAGCCTGAACGTCCACGAGCTGCGCGCCAAGATGGACGCCCAGTTCGCGGGCGACGAGGAGCCCGAGCTGCGGGCCACCGTCATGTCCTTCGGCTACAAGTACGGCCTGCCCGTCGACGCCGACCTCGTCGTCGACTGCCGTTTCATCCCCAACCCGCACTGGGTCCCCGAGCTGCGCCCCTTCACCGGGCTCAACGAGGAGGTGTCGGGCTACGTCTTCAGCCAGCCCGGCTCCAAGGAGTTCCTCGACCGGTACACCGAGCTGCTCCAGCTCATCGCCGCCGGCTACCGCCGCGAGGGCAAGCGGTACGTGACCATCGCGGTCGGCTGCACCGGCGGCAAGCACCGCAGCGTGGCCATGTCCGAGAAGCTCGCCGCCCGCCTCGCCTCCGAGGGAGTCGAGACCGTCGTCGTCCACCGGGACATGGGGCGCGAGTGACCGGACGGACCCCGCGGCTGAGCCGCCTGCGCCGCCTCACCCCGGGACGGGGAGAGGAAGGGGCGGGCCGCTCCGGCCGCCGGAGGGGCGCCACGCCCAAGGTGGTCGCGCTCGGTGGCGGCCAGGGCCTGTCGGCCTCACTCGCCGCCCTCCGCCGGATCACCGGTGACCTCACCGCCGTGGTCACCGTCGCCGACGACGGCGGCTCCAGCGGACGGCTCCGGGAGGAGCTCGGCGTGCTGCCCCCCGGCGACCTGCGCAAGGCGCTGGCCGCGCTGTGCGGCGACGACGACTGGGGCCAGACCTGGGCCCGCGTCATCCAGCACCGCTTCCAGTCCGAGGGCGACCTGCACGGGCACGCCGTCGGCAACCTGCTGATCGTCGCCCTGTGGGAGCAGCTCGGCGACCCCGTCCAGGCCCTCGACCTGGTCGGCCGGCTGCTGGGCGCGCAGGGCCGGGTGCTGCCGATGTCGGCGGTGCCGCTGGAGCTCCAGGCCCTGGTCAAGGGGCACGACCCGGCGCGCCCGGACGACGTCGACACCGTCCGGGGGCAGGCCACGGTGGCCCTCACCCCGGGCGAGGTGCTCTCCGTGCAGGTCGTGCCCGCCGACCCGCCGGCCGTGCCGGAGGCCGTCGCCGCCGTGCTCGACGCCGACTGGGTGGTGCTCGGCCCGGGGTCCTGGTTCTCCTCCGTGATCCCGCACCTGCTGGTGCCCGAGCTGCTGGACGCGCTGGTCCAGACCAAGGCCCGGCGGGTCCTGTCGCTGAACCTGGCACCGCAGCCCGGCGAAACCGAGGGCTTCTCTCCGCAGCGTCATTTGGAGGTTTTGGCCCGACACGCCCCTAAACTCGCCCTGGACGTGGTGCTGGCCGACGAGGCCGCCGTGCCCGACCGCGAGTCCCTCGCCGATGCCGCCAAACGGTTCGGTGCCGCGGTCGAGCTGGCGCCCGTGGCCAGGCAGGACGGCTCTCCGAAGCACGATCCGGAGCTGCTGGCCGCCGCGTACGACCGTATTTTTCGGATGCATGGAAGGATCGGCCCATGGCGATGACGCCCGCGGTGAAGGATGAGATCTCACGCCTCCCCGTCACCCGGACCTGCTGCAGGAAGGCGGAGGTCTCGGCGATCCTTCGGTTCGCGGGCGGCCTGCACCTGGTGAGCGGCCGTATCGTCATCGAGGCGGAGCTGGATACCGGGATCGCGGCCCGGCGGCTGCGCAAGGACATCCTGGAGATCTTCGGGCACTCCTCCGACCTGGTGGTGATGGCCCCGGGCGGACTGCGCCGCGGCAGCCGGTTCGTCGTACGCGTCGTGGCGGGCGGGGACCAGCTGGCACGCCAGACGGGCCTGGTGGACGGCCGCGGCCGTCCCATCCGGGGCCTCCCCCCGCAGGTGGTCTCCGGGGCCACCTGTGACGCGGAGGCGGCCTGGCGCGGTGCCTTCCTGGCCCACGGCTCCCTCACCGAGCCGGGCCGGTCCTCCTCCCTGGAGGTCACCTGCCCCGGCCCGGAGGCCGCCCTGGCCCTGGTGGGCGCCGCCCGCAGGCTCTCCATCGCCGCCAAGGCGCGCGAGGTGCGCGGCGTCGACCGGGTCGTGGTCCGCGACGGTGACGCGATCGGCGCGCTGCTGACCCGCCTGGGCGCCCACGAGTCGGTGCTCGCCTGGGAGGAGCGGCGGATGCGGCGCGAGGTGCGCGCCACCGCCAACCGCCTCGCCAACTTCGACGACGCCAACCTGCGCCGCTCGGCGCGTGCCGCGGTGGCCGCCGGAGCCCGGGTCCAGCGTGCGCTGGAGATCCTCGGCGAGGAGGTCCCCGAACACCTCGCCGCGGCCGGCCGGCTGCGCATGGAGCACAAGCAGGCCTCCCTGGAGGAGCTCGGCGCGCTCGCCGACCCGCCGCTGACCAAGGACGCCGTCGCGGGCCGGATCCGCCGGCTGCTGGCGATGGCCGACAAGCGGGCCCAGGACCTCGGAATCCCCGGCACCGAATCGAACCTGGACCTCAGCGAGGAGCTGGCCGACAACATGGCCGGCTGACCTGCACCTCCCGGACGCGAGGCCGGGCCGGGCCCGCACCCCCAGCCGGTGCGGGCCCGTTCCGCTCCCCTTTGTCCCGTTGACATGGGCATCGCCGGATCGTGAGCCTGGCGTCCGAACGCTTTCGTGGCAGACGACGCCCAGGGGGGCACATGAGGCACCGCGCGAGATCGATCCTCGCCGCAAGCGCACTCGTCTTGGGAACCACACTGGCCGCACTACCCGTCACGGCCCAGGCCCAGCCCGCGTCCGGCCCGGCATCCGGAGCCGACGAGGTACGGGCCTACGACGCCGACATCACCCGCGAGCAGGTCCCGCTCGTCCTCGCCGCCGGCCAGGACGCCCACGAACTCTCCGAGCGGGCCCCGCAGACCGGGACCGCCCGGGTCGAGCTCTTCCTCACCGGGGAGCAGGCGGAGGAACTCGCCGCCCAGGGGGTCCGCCTCGCCGAGCGCCGGATCTCCGCCCAGGGGCTGGCCCGCGCCAAGGCCGCGGGGGACGGGGTCTTCCGCCCGTACAGCGGCAAGGGCGGCCTCCAGGAGGAGATCCTGCGGACCGCGCAGGAGAACCCGGCGCTCACCAAGGTCGTCTCCATCGGCAAGACCGTCCAGGGCAAGGACATCCTCGCCCTCAAGGTCACCAAGGACGCCAAGAGGACCGGGGACGGCGACAAGCCGTCCGTGCTCTACATGTCCAACCAGCACGCCCGGGAGTGGATCACCCCCGAGATGACCCGGCGGCTGATGCACCACACCCTGGACAACTACGGCAAGGACCAGCGGATCACCAGGCTCGTCGACTCCACCGAGCTGTGGTTCCTGCTCTCCGCCAACCCCGACGGATACGACCACACCTTCACCTCCGACGACGCCCGGCTGTGGCGCAAGAACATGCGCGACAACAACGGCGACGGCAAGATCACCGCCGTCGACGGGGTCGACCTCAACCGCAACTTCGCCTACAAGTGGGGCTACGACAACGAGGGTTCCTCGCCGAACCCGTCGAGCGAGACCTACCGCGGCCCCAAGGCGTCGTCGGAGCCCGAGACCGCCGCCCTCGACGGCTTCGAGAAGCGCATCGGCTTCGCGTACGCCATCAACTACCACTCCGCCTCGGAGCTGCTGCTCTACGGAGTGGGCTGGCAGGTCGCCACCCCGACCCCCGACGACGTCGCCTACAGGGCGCTCGCCGGCACTCCCGAGCACCCCGCCGTCCCCGGCTACTACCCGCAGCTCTCCTCCGAGCTGTACACCACCAACGGCGAGGCGGACGGCCACGCGGCGAACGCCAACGGCGTCATGATGTTCACGCCGGAGATGACCACCTGCCAGACGGCCTCCGCCGCCGATCCCCAGGACCGGTGGAAGCCGGAGGACTGCCGCTCCGGCTTCAACTTCCCGGACGACGAGAAGCTCATCCAGGCGGAGTTCGCCAAGAACGTCCCCTTCGCGCTGTCGGTCGGCGAGAGCGCCGCCCACCCCGACCAGCCGAAGTCGTCGGTCGGCACGAGCGCCGCGGACTTCACCCTCGACCCGTTCACCACCTCCTACGCCGAGCGGGGCGAGGACCAGACCGTCTCGGTCACCGCGCGCAAGGCGCTCGCCGACAAGCAGCTGAAGTTCCGCATCAACGGCGGCCGGACGCACGACGACGGGCTGAGGGCCTGGAAGGGCGGCGACGTCTACGGCGGCGAGGACAACAACTGGTACGACGAGTACCGGGCCACGGTGGACGGCGCGAAGCCCGGCGACAGGGTCGAGGCGTGGTTCACCGGCCGCGACCGCTCCGGCAGGGAGGTCTCCAGCGCGCACTTCACCTACACCGTGGCGCAGCGCCCCCGCGCCGACGTCCTGGTGATCGCGGAGGAGGGCGCGAAGGCGCAGCACGCCCAGGAGTACGTCGACGCGCTGCGGGCCGCCGGGAAGCCGGCCGCGGTGTGGGACGTGGCCACCCAGGGCGTCCCGCACCACCTCGGGGTGCTCTCGCACTTCCGCACCGCTGTGCACTACACCGGCGCCGGCGCTCCCGGCGGCCCGACCCAGCTGGCGGTCCGCGACTTCCTCAACGAGGGCGGCAGGCTGATCGAGGCCGGCGAGCTCGCGGGCGGCCGGGCCGAGGTCGGCCGCGCACTGACGGACGACTTCAGCCAGTACTACCTCGGCGCCTACGGCCGGGCCTCGGTCAAGGGTGCGACCGCGTTCACCGGCGCGGGCTCCCTGGCCGGCGCCAAGGGCTCCCTCGGTGACGCGGCCGGCAACCCGCTCGACGCCCCCGGTGCCTACACCGTCACCTCCGACGCCCTCCCGCCGGCGCAGTTCCCGCAGTTCAAGAGCGCGAGGGCGGGCCAGTACGCCGGAGTCGTGAACCCGTACGCGCCGTACGCGGGCACCGGCATGGCCGCGGCCGCCCATGACGACGACGACTGGAAGCGCCTCACGCGGACCATCGACCTCACCCGGGTGACCGCCGCCGACGCGCCGCGGTTGAAGGCCGCCCTCAACTGGAACATCGAGGAGGGCTACGACCACGCGGTCCTGGAGGCCCGTACGGCCGGCGGGGACGACTGGACCACACTTCCGGAAGCGAGCGGGCTGACGTCCGCCACAGTCCCGGCGGAGTGCGGAGCCGGCTTCTTCGTCAACGGCCACCCGTTCCTGCGCCGCTACCTCACCGTGGACGCCGGCGGCTGCACCGCGGCCGGCACCAGCGGAGCGTGGAACAGCTTCACCGGCTCCTCCGGCGGCTGGAAGCAGGTCGCCTTCGACCTGAGCGCCTACGCCGGCAAGACGGTCGAGGTGTCCCTCTCCTACATCACCGACCCCGGCTCGGGCGGCCGCGGCGTCTTCGCCGACGAGGCGCGGGTGTCCGTCGGCGGCGCCGACCAGCCCGCCGAGGGCTTCGAGACCTCCCTCGGGGCGTGGACCGCGCAGGCCTCGCCCGCCGGAAGCCCGGACGTCCCGGGGGATTGGTCCAGGACCGGCGAGCTGTTCAAGTCCTACGCGGCGGTCACTACGCGTGACACGGTCCTCCTCGGTTTCGGGCTGGAACACGTGCCGGCCGCGGCGGACCGCGCCGTAATCGTCGGCAAGGCGCTCCGTTCCCTGGACCGCTGATCCACCACCCCGTCGCCGCTCACACAGGGTGACGGGGGCCCGGGCCCCCGGGGTTCCGTACAAGAGCAACTGGTACAGGGCTTCGGGGGCGTCCCCCGCGGGGTAGGGGGAGTGTCAGGCCCCGGCCGATGTCACTCGGAAGCTCACAGAGAGGTAGGGTCGTAAGCGGTCGGGGACATCCCATACAGCTCGCCGGCGGGACAGGCCGGCGCACCAACGAGGAGATCGGTTCGTGACGATCCGCGTAGGCATCAATGGTTTTGGCCGAATTGGCCGTAACTACTTCCGGGCTCTTCTCGAGCAGGGAGCGGACATCGAGATCGTCGGTGTCAACGACCTGACGGACAACGCCACCCTGGTGCACCTGCTCAAGTACGACACCATTCTGGGCCGCCTCAAGGCCGAGGTCTCCCACACCGACGACACCATCACGGTGGACGGCAAGACCTTCAAGACCTTCGCCGAGCGCGACCCCGCGAACCTCCCCTGGGGCGAACTGGGCGCCGACATCGTCATCGAGTCGACCGGCATCTTCACGAAGAAGGCCGACGCCGCCAAGCACATCGCGGCCGGCGCGAAGAAGGTCCTCATCTCGGCTCCGGCCAAGGACGAGGACATCACCATCGTGATGGGCGTCAACCAGGACAAGTACGACGCCGCCAGCCATCACGTGATCTCCAACGCCTCCTGCACCACCAACTGCGTGGCGCCGATGGCCAAGGTCCTCGACGAGAACTTCGGCATCGTCAAGGGCATGATGACGACGGTCCACGCCTACACCAACGACCAGCGCATCCTGGACTTCCCGCACTCGGACCTGCGCCGCGCCCGCGCCGCCGCCGAGAACATCATCCCGACCTCCACCGGTGCCGCCAAGGCCACCGCGCTGGTCCTGCCGCAGCTCAAGGGCAAGCTCGACGGCATCGCCATGCGCGTCCCGGTCCCGACCGGATCGGTCACCGACCTCGTCCTCGAGCTCGACCGCGAGGTCACCAAGGACGAGATCAACGCCGCCTTCCAGAAGGCCGCGGAGGGCCAGCTCAAGGGCATCCTCGACTACACCGAGGACGCGATCGTCTCCTCCGACATCGTGAACTGGCCGGCCTCCTGCACCTTCGACTCCTCCCTGACCATGGTCCAGGGCAAGCAGGTCAAGGTCGTCGGCTGGTACGACAACGAGTGGGGCTACTCCAACCGACTCGTCGACCTCACCGTCTTCGTCGGCGGTCAGCTCTAAGACCGTCAGCTCTTAAAAGCGTAGGGCAAGGCACCACGATGTGAGCACAGGGTCCGCTCGGCGCGATGAGGCGCCGTCCGGGCCCTGTTGCTTGCCTGGCCCTCCCGTCCTCGCCCTCCGGGCGAAGGTCTCCCAAGGAGTAGGAAACACATGAAGACGATCGACGAACTGCTCGCCGAGGGCGTCGCCGGCAAGCGGGTCTTCGTCCGCGCCGACCTCAACGTGCCGCTGTCGAACGGTGAGATCACCGACGACGGCCGCATCCGCGCCGTCCAGCCGACCATCGCGAAGCTGGCCGAGGCCGGCGCCCGCGTGGTCGTCGCCTCGCACCTCGGCCGCCCCAAGGGCGCCCCGGACCCGGCCTTCTCGCTGGCCCCGGCCGCCCAGCGGCTCGGCAAGCTGCTCGGCGCGGAGGTGGCCTTCGCCACCGACACCGTCGGCGCCTCCGCCAAGGAGACCGTCGCGGCCCTCGCCGACGGACAGGTCGCCGTCATCGAGAACCTGCGCTTCAACGCCGGTGAGACCTCGAAGGACGACGCCGAGCGCGCCGCCTTCGCTGACCAGCTCGCCGAGCTGGCCGACGTCTACGTCGGCGACGGCTTCGGCGCCGTCCACCGCAAGCACGCCTCGGTCTTCGACCTGCCCGCGCGCCTCCCGCACGCGGCCGGCTACCTCATCGCCACCGAGGTCGGCGTCCTGCAGAAGCTGACCGCGGACGTCCGGCGCCCCTACGTGGTCGTCCTCGGCGGCGCCAAGGTCTCCGACAAGCTCGCCGTCATCGACGAGCTGCTCGGCAAGGCCGACCGCATCCTCATCGGCGGCGGCATGGCCTACACCTTCCTCAAGGCCAAGGGCTACGAGGTCGGCATCTCCCTGCTCCAGGAAGACCAGCTGCCCAAGGTCACGGAGTACATGGAGCGCGCCGAGAAGAACGGTGTCGAGCTGGTCCTCCCCGTCGACATCCTGGCCTCCTCGGACTTCCCCGACCTCAAGGGCAAGACCCCGGCCGAGTTCATCACCGTCCCCGCGGACGGGATCCCCGCGGACAAGGAGGGCCTGGACATCGGCCCCAAGACGCGTGAGCTGTACGCTTCGAAGATCGCCGATGCCGAGACCGTCTTCTGGAACGGTCCGGTGGGCGTCTTCGAGCACCCCGACTACGCGGGCGGCACCACCGCCATCGCGCAGGCGCTCGTCGACAGCAGCGCCTTCACCGTGGTCGGCGGTGGCGACAGCGCCGCCGCGGTCCGCATCCTCGGCTTCGACGAGAACGCCTTCGGTCACATTTCCACCGGTGGTGGCGCCAGCCTCGAATACCTCGAGGGCAAGACGCTCCCCGGCCTCGCCGCCCTGGAGGGCTGAACCCCCATGACCCCTGTGAACGGCCGCACCCCGCTGATGGCGGGCAACTGGAAGATGAACCTCAACCACCTCGAGGCCATCGCCCACGTGCAGAAGCTCGCCTTCGCGCTCGCCGACAAGGACTACGACGCCGTCGACGTCGCGGTGCTCCCGCCCTTCACCGACCTCCGCTCGGTCCAGACCCTGGTGGACGGCGACAAGCTGAAGATCAAGTACGGCGCCCAGGACATCTCGGCGCACGACTCCGGCGCGTACACCGGCGAGATCTCCGGCCCGATGCTGGCGAAGCTGAACTGCGCCTTCGTCGCCGTCGGCCACAGCGAGCGCCGCCAGTACCACGGCGAGAGCGACGAGCTCTGCAACGCCAAGGTCAAGGCCGCCTACCGCCACGGGATCACCCCGATCCTGTGCGTCGGCGAGGGCCTGGACGTCCGCAAGGCCGGCAACCAGGTCGCGCACACGCTCGCCCAGGTCGACGGCGGTCTCAAGGACGTCCCGGCCGAGCAGGTCGAGTCCATCGTGATCGCGTACGAGCCCGTCTGGGCGATCGGCACCGGCGAGGTGGCCACCCCCGAGGACGCGCAGGAGGTCTGCGGGGCGATCCGCGGCCGCCTCGCGGAGCTGTACTCCCAGGAGCTGGCCGACAAGGTCCGCATCCAGTACGGCGGCTCGGTGAAGGCCGGCAACATCGCCGCGATCATGGCCCAGCCGGACGTCGACGGCGCGCTGATCGGCGGCGCGGCACTGGACCCGGACGAGTTCGTCAAGATCGTCCGCTTCCGCGACCAGTGAGTATGCGGTAGGGCCGATCCGTCGTACCCTTGCGGGGGCCGGGGGCTGCGCGAGCAGCTGCCGGCCCCCGCTTCCTCCCAGCAGCAGAAAGCCCAGAAAGTAGGAATCAGCCGTGGTTATGGGGTTCTCGGTCGCCCTGATCGTCTTCAGTGCTCTGCTGATGCTCCTCGTGCTGATGCACAAGGGCAAGGGCGGCGGCCTTTCCGACATGTTCGGCGGCGGCATGCAGTCCTCGGTCGGCGGCTCCTCCGTGGCGGAGCGCAACCTCGACCGCATCACGGTCGTCGTCGGCCTGCTGTGGTTCGCCTGCATCGTCGCGCTCGGCCTGCTCATGAAGTCCACCGCCGCCTGACGGTTCTGGCCATTCCGCCCGTACCGCCGGTTCCGTCCGGCCTATCATGAGGTCCTGCGTCCACGGCTGGAGCGAGTAACTCCGGTTGCTGGACGCGCGTTGGGCCTTACGTAGACTGGGGCGCCCGCAGCGGGCACCCCCTCACGCTCCGCGGCACCATCACGCAGGGAGTTACGACCGTGGCAAGTGGCAACGCGATTCGTGGAAGTCGGGTCGGAGCCGGGCCGATGGGCGAGGCCGAGCGCGGTGAGTCCGCGCCCCGCCTGCGCATCTCCTTCTGGTGCTCGAACGGGCACGAGACGCAGCCGAGCTTCGCCAGCGACGCGCAGGTGCCGGACACCTGGGACTGCCCGCGCTGCGGGTTCCCGGCCGGCCAGGACCGGGACAACCCGCCCGCGCCGCCGCGCACCGAGCCGTACAAGACGCACCTCGCGTACGTCCGAGAGCGCCGCACGGACGCCGACGGCGAGGCGATCCTCGCCGAGGCCCTGGCCAAGCTCCGCGGCGAGATCTGACACCCGGCGGACGACGGCGGGGCCGCACTCGAGAGCGACTGGGGGCCCGGCCCGTGGGAAAGCGAATCCCGCGGGCCGGGCCCCTTTGTGTGCGTTGTCCCCCATCCGATCCCTTAGGTTGGACGGTGGCGGGGCACAACAGGACGGAAGAAGTGGGTTGATGTCCGAGATGAACGCAGACAGCCGTACGAGGCTCAACCGGACGCCCGAGTGGCAGGCACTCGGCAAGCACCGGGAAGAGCTGGGGCAGACGCATCTGCGGGAGCTGTTCGAGTCGGACCCGGGCCGGGGCACCGGCTACACGCTGCGGGTCGGGGACCTGCACATCGACTACTCGAAGCACCTCGTGACGGACGAGACGCTCGGGCTGCTGCGCGAACTGGCCGCGGCCACCGGCGTGGCACAGCTGCGGGACGCGATGTTCCGCGGCGAGAAGATCAACGTGACGGAGGACCGCGCGGTCCTGCACACCGCGCTGCGCGCCCCCCGGGACGCGGTCGTCGAGGTGGACGGCGAGAACGTCGTCCCCGGCGTGCACGCGGTCCTCGACAAGATGGCGGCCTTCTCCGACCAGGTCAGGTCGGGCCGGTGGACCGGGTCCACCGGCAAGCGCATCAAGAACGTCGTCAACATCGGCATCGGCGGCTCCGACCTGGGCCCCGCGATGGCGTACGAGGCGCTGCGCGCCTTCACCGACCGCGGGCTGACCCTGCGGTTCGTGTCCAACGTGGACGGCGCCGACCTGCACGAGGCCGTACGGGAACTCGACCCGGCGGAAACGCTGTTCATCATCGCCTCGAAGACCTTCACCACCATCGAGACCATCACCAACGCCACTTCGGCGCGGGAATGGCTGCTCGCGGGCCTCGGCGGTGACCAGGCCGCCGTGGCACGGCACTTCGTGGCGCTGTCCACCAACGCCGAGAAGGTCACCGAGTTCGGCATCGACCCGGCCAACATGTTCGAGTTCTGGGACTGGGTCGGCGGACGCTACTCCTTCGACTCGGCCATCGGCCTCTCCCTGATGATCGCCATCGGCCCGGACGCGTTCCGCGAGCTGCTCGGCGGGTTCCACGCCATGGACGAGCACTTCCGCACCGCGCCGGCCGAGCGCAACGCACCGCTCCTGCTGGGCCTGTTGGGCATCTGGTACAGCGCCTTCTTCGACGCGCAGTCGCACGCGGTGCTCCCGTACAGCCACTACCTCTCCCGGTTCACCGCCTACTTGCAGCAGCTGGACATGGAGTCCAACGGCAAGTCCGTCGACCGCAACGGCGACCGGGTGGACTGGCAGACCGGCCCGGTGGTGTGGGGCACGCCCGGCACCAACGGACAGCACGCCTACTACCAGCTCATCCACCAGGGCACCCGGATGATCCCGGCCGACTTCATCGGCTTCGCCCGCCCGGTGGCCGAGCTGTCCCCGGCGCTGGCGGCCCAGCACGACCTGCTGATGGCGAACTTCTTCGCGCAGACCCAGGCCCTGGCCTTCGGCAAGACCGCCGAGGAGGTCCGGGCGGAGGGCGTCGCCGAGGACCTCGTCCCGCACAAGACCTTCCAGGGCAACCACCCGACGACGACCATCCTCGCCGGGGAACTGACCCCGTCGGTGCTGGGCCAGCTCATCGCCCTGTACGAGCACAAGGTGTTCGTCCAGGGCGCGGTGTGGAACATCGACTCCTTCGACCAGTGGGGCGTCGAACTCGGCAAGGTCCTCGCCAAGCGCGTGGAGCCGGCCCTGACCGAGGGCTCGCACGTGGAGAGCCTGGACCCGTCGACGCGGGCGCTGGTGGCCACGTACCGGGAGCTGCGCGGGCGCTGACGAACGCCGGAAGGGCCCCGCACCGGACACGATCCGGTGCGGGGCCCTTCGCCGTGCCCCCGTTCAGGCCGAGGCAGGGGGGTACAGCCCGGCGGGCAGCTTGGCGGCCGCCGCGCGGTCCAGCAGCCACAGGGTGCGGGAGCGGCCGTACGCCTCCGCGGCCGGGGCCTGCACCCCGCCGGCGCCGCCGAGGGCGATGGCCACCGCCCCGGCCTTGTCCTCGCCGGCCGCGAGCAGCCAGACCTCGCGGGCCGCGCGGATCGCCGGGAGGGTGAGCGAGATGCGGGTCGGCGGGGGCTTGGGGGCCCCGTGCACGCCGACGACGGTGCGCTCGGTCTCGCGGGCCGCCGGGTGCTCGGGGAACAGGGACGCCACGTGGGTGTCCGGGCCCACGCCCAGCATCAGGACGTCGAACCGGGGCACCGGGCCGTGGTCCTCGGGCCCGGCGGCCCGGGCCAGCTCGGCGGCGTAGGCGGCCGCGGCGGCGTCCGCGTCGGCACCGTAGGGGCCGTCCGAGGCGGGCATGGCGTGCACGCGGGCCGGGTCGACCGGGACGGAGTCCAGGAGGGCCTCGCGGGCCTGTACGTGGTTGCGCTCGGGGTCGTCGGCGGGCACGTACCGCTCGTCGCCCCACCACAGGTCGATGCGGGACCAGTCGACCGCGTCCCGGGCGGGGGCGGCGGCGAGGGCCGCGAGCAGCCCGTTGCCGTTGCGGCCGCCGGTCAGGACCACGGAGGCCGAGCCGCGGGCCGCCTGTGCGTCCACGATCTTGGTGATGAGCCGGGCCGCCGCGGCCTGGGCCATCAGCTCCTTGTCCCGGTGGACGACGACCTGAGGAGTCGTCATGCCCATGTGCTGCCGCCTTCTTGGTGGTTGGGGTGGTGGGCGCTGCGGTGTGCCGCGCCGGGTGCCGGGTGCCGGGTGCCGGGTGCCGGGTGCCGGGTGCCGGGTGCCGGGTGCCGGGTGCCGGGTGCCGCTGCGCGGAGCCGTTCCCCACCCCGCCCCTTCCCGAAACCGGGGCTCTGCCCCAGACCCCGTTGCGCTCGAACGCCGCGCGGGCTGGAATTTCGCTGCGCGAAATCCAGCCCCGCCGGCGCTTGAGGCGCGGGGTCTGGGGCGGAGCACCAGGTCTTGCAGCCCCGCCGGCGTTCGAGGCGCGGGGGTGCGGGGGCGGAGCCCCCGGAAGGGGTCCGGGCAGAGCCCGGGGAACGGTGGAAGGGCGGGTAGGGGACCGCTCCGCGCAGCGGCCCCCGTCCCGCTTCGCTACTTGGCCGTCGCCCGCTTGGCCGGCTTGCCCGCCGGCTTCGCCGCGGAAGCCTTGGATCCGGCCCCGGAACGGGCCTCGGCCCCGGCGCTGGCGCCTGCCTCCGCTTCGGCTCCCGAGCCGCCCTCGGCCCCGGTGCCGGGCTCGGCACCGGCACCGGCCGCGGCACTGGTGCCGGGCTTGGCGCTGGGATCAGCTCCGGCACCGGCCGCAGCGCCGGCGCCGGGCTTGGCGCCGGCCGAGGCGCTGGCGCCGTTGGCCGGTTTGGTCCGGGTCGGGGCCGACGCGTGGAGGCGGGTGACGCCGAACTTCAGCGATGCCTCGTACGTGTTGTCCGGATCCAGCCGGCGCAGCTCCTCCGCCAGCAGCTCCGCCGTGTCCCGGCGCTTGAGCGCCACCGCGCGGTCCGGCTGCCCCGGCATGCACAGCGTCGCCAGCGCGCCGTCCGCCCGGTCCAGGACGATCACGCCGTCCTTGGTCTCCAGCCGTACGGCGGTCAGCCCGGGCCCGTCCGACAGGGTCCGCTCGACCGGGACCCCGAGGCGGTCCGCCAGCCACATGGCCAGCAGCTCGCAGCTCGGGTTCTCGTCCTCGCCCTCGACGGTCGCCGAGACCACCGACACCGACTGCTGGTCCAGCGCGGCGGCCAGCATGGAGCGCCACGGGGTGATCCGGGTCCACGACAGGTCCGTGTCACCCGGCCGGTACGCCTCCGCCCGCAGGCCGAGGGCCCCGATCGGGTCCTCGGCGGAGTACGTGTCCGTGATCCGGCGCTGCCCCAGCGCGCCCAGCGGGTCGCCCGCCAGGTTCCCGGGGGCGCCCTCCGGCCACCAGACCACCACGGGGGCGTCGGGCAGCAGCAGCGGCAGCACGACCGACTGGGCGTGGTTGACCAGTTCGCCGTGCAGGCGCAGCACCACCGTCTCCCCGGTGCCGGAGTCCGCCCCGACGCGGATCTCCGCGTCGAGACGGGCGTCGCGGCGGCTGCGCGGGGAGCGGCTGACCCGCTTGACCACGACGACGATCCGCGAGGGGTGTTCGTGGGACGCGTCGTTCGCCGACTTGAGCGCGTCGTACGCGTTCTCTTCGTCGGTCACGATCACCAGCGTGAGGACCATGCCGATGGCCGGCGTACCGATGTCCCGGCGCGCCTGCACCAACGCGGCGTTGATCTTGCTGGAGGTGGTCTCCGTGAGGTCGATCTTCATGGCCGGCGCCAGCTCCGTCCGTCTCGTGCGAGCATCTCGTCCGCCTCGACCGGCCCCCAGGTGCCCGCCGCGTACTGCGCGGGCTTGCCGTGCTTGTCCCAGTACTCCTCGATCGGGTCGAGGATGTTCCAGGAGAGCTCGACTTCCTGGTGACGCGGGAAGAGGTTCGCGTCGCCGAGGAGGACGTCGAGGATGAGCCGCTCATAGGCCTCGGGGCTGGACTCCGTGAAGGACTCGCCGTAGGCGAAGTCCATCGTGACGTCCCGGACCTCCATGGAGGTGCCCGGTACCTTCGAGCCGAAGCGCACCGTCACGCCCTCGTCCGGCTGGACCCGGATGACCAGGGCGTTCTGCCCCAGTTCCTCGGTCGCGCCCGACTCGAACGGCAGGTACGGGGCCCGCTTGAAGACCACCGCGATCTCCGTCACCCGGCGGCCCAGGCGCTTGCCCGTGCGCAGGTAGAAGGGGACGCCCGCCCAGCGGCGGTTGTTGATCTCCAGGCGGATGGCCGCGTAGGTGTCGGTCTTCGACTTGGGGTCGATGCCGTCCTCTTCGAGGTACCCGACGACCTTCTCGCCACCCTGCCAGGCCGCCGAGTACTGGCCGCGCACGGTGTGCTTGCCCAGGTCCTCGGGGATCTCCACGGCGCTGAGCACCTTCAGCTTCTCCGCGACCAGCGCCTTGGGGTGGAAGGAGCCGGGCTCCTCCATCGCCGTGAGCGCCAGCAGCTGGAGCAGGTGGTTCTGGATGACGTCGCGGGCCGCGCCGATGCCGTCGTAGTAGCCGGCCCGGCCGCCGATGCCGATGTCCTCGGCCATGGTGATCTGGACGTGGTCGACGTACGACCGGTTCCAGATCGGCTCGAACATCGTGTTGGCGAAGCGGAGCGCCAGGATGTTCTGGACGGTCTCCTTGCCGAGGTAGTGGTCGATCCGGAAGACCTCGTCACGGGGGAAGACCTCGTGGACGACCTGGTTGAGCTCTTCCGCGCTCTTCAGGTCGTGGCCGAAGGGCTTCTCGATGACGGCGCGCCGCCAGGAGCCTTCCTTCTGCGCCAGCCCGTGGTTCTTGAGCTGCTGGACCACCTTGGGGAAGAACTTCGGCGGCACCGAGAGGTAGAAGGCGAAGTTGCCGCCCGTGCCCTGGGCCTTGTCGAGTTCCTCGATCGTCGACTTGAGCGTCTCGAAGGCCGCGTCGTCGTCGAACTCGCCCTGCACGAACCGGCAGCCCTGCACCAGCTGCTGCCAGACCTCCTCACGGAAGGGGGTGCGCGAGTGCTGCTTGACCGCCTCGTACACCTCCTGGGCGAAATCCTCGTCCTGCCATTCACGGCGGGCGAAACCGATCAGCGAGAAGCCCGGAGGCAGCAGGCCGCGGTTCGCCAGGTCGTAGACGGCGGGCATGAGCTTCTTGCGCGACAGGTCACCCGTAACGCCGAAAATGACCAGGCCGGACGGCCCCGCGATGCGCGGGAGCCGCCGGTCCTGTGCGTCACGAAGCGGGTTCGCTCCGTTTACCGACAAAATACTCAGTCCTCCGCGGGGGCGAGGCGCTTCAGCTCCGCCTCGGTCGACTTCAGCAGGTCGTTCCACGACGCCTCGAACTTCTCGACGCCTTCGTCTTCGAGCAGCTGCACCACATCGTCGTACGAGATGCCGAGCTTCGCGACCGCGTCCAGCTCGGCGCGCGCCTGCTCGTAGGTGCCGCGGATGGTGTCGCCGGAGACCTCGCCGTGGTCGGCGGTGGCCTCCAGGGTCGCCTCCGGCATGGTGTTCACGGTGCCGGGCGCGACCAGGTCCACCACGTACAGGGTGTCCTTGTACGCCGGGTCCTTGACGCCGGTCGAGGCCCACAGCGGGCGCTGCTTGTTGGCGTGCGCCTTGTCCAGGGCCGCCCAACGCTCGGAGGAGAAGACCTCCTCGTACGCCTCGTAGGCCAGACGGGCGTTGGCGAGGGCCGCCTTGCCCTTCAGGGCCTTGGCCTCGTCGGTGCCGATGCCGTCCAGGCGCTTGTCGATCTCGGTGTCCACGCGGGACACGAAGAAGGAGGCGACCGAGTGGATCTTGGAGAGGTCCAGGCCCGCGGCCTTGGCCTTCTCCAGGCCCGCCAGGTACGCGTCCATGACCGCGCGGTAGCGCTCCAGCGAGAAGATCAGCGTGACGTTGACGCTGATGCCCCGGCCGATGACCTCGGTGATCGCGGGCAGGCCGCCCATGGTCGCCGGGATCTTGATGAGCGTGTTCGGGCGGTCCACCAGCCAGGCCAGCTGCTTGGCCTCGGCGACGGTGGCCTTGGTGTTGTGGGCCAGGCGCGGGTCGACCTCGATCGAGACCCGGCCGTCCTGGCCGTCGGTGGCGTCGAAGACCGGCCGCAGGATGTCGGCGGCGTCGCGGACGTCCGCCGTGGTGATCATGCGGATGGCTTCCTCGACGGTCACTTTGCGGGCGGCGAGGTCCGAGAGCTGCTGGTCGTAACCGTCGCCCTGGCTGATGGCCTTCTGGAAGATCGACGGGTTGGTGGTGACACCGACCACGTGCTGCTGGTCGATGAGCTCGGCCAGGTTGCCGGACGTGATGCGCTTGCGGGACAGGTCGTCCAGCCAGATCGCCACGCCCTCGTCGGAGAGGCGCTTGAGTGCGTCTGCCATGGGATTACATCTCCTACTGGTTCAGGTGCCGGTCGTCAGCGCGCGGCGGCGGCGATGGAGGCCTTGGCGGCTGCGGTCACGGCTTCGGCGGTGAGGCCGAACTCGCGGAACAGGACGGCGCCGTCGGCCGAGGCACCGAAGTGCTCCAGCGAGACGATCCGTCCCGCGTCCCCGACGTAACGGTGCCAGGTCAGGCCGATGCCCGCCTCGACCGCGACTCGGGCCTTGACGGAAGGCGGCAGCACGCTGTCCTTGTACTCCTGGGACTGCTCCTCAAACCACTCGACGCAAGGCATCGAGACGACCCGGGCGGGCACGCCCTCGGCCTGGAGCGCCTCGCGCGCGGCGACGGCGAGCTGGACCTCGGAGCCGGTGCCGATCAGGACGACCTCGGCGGGACCGCCCTCGGCCTCCAGCAGCACGTAGCCACCCTTGACCGTGTCCTCGTTGCGCTCGTACGTCGGCACGCCCTGGCGGGTGAGCGCCAGGCCGTGAGGGGCGCCCTTGCCGAACACCTTGGTGTGGCGCCGCAGGATCTCGCGCCAGGCGACGGCGGTCTCGTTCGCGTCCGCCGGGCGGACGACGTTCAGACCCGGGATGGCGCGCAGCGAGGCGACGTGCTCGACCGGCTGGTGGGTCGGGCCGTCCTCGCCGAGGCCGATGGAGTCGTGCGTCCATACGTACGTCACCGGCAGGTGCATCAGGGCGGAGAGGCGGACGGCGTTGCGCATGTAGTCGGAGAACACCAGGAAGGTGCCGCCGTAGATGCGGGTGTGGCCGTGCAGCGCGATGCCGTTCATGACCGCGGCCATGGCGTGCTCGCGGATGCCGTAGTGGATGGTGCGGCCGTACGGGTCGGCCTCCGGCAGCGGGTTGCCCACCGGCAGGAACGAGGAGGTCTTGTCGATGGTCGTGTTGTTGGAGCCGGCCAGGTCGGCCGAGCCGCCCCACAGCTCCGGGATGACCGCGCCGAGCGCTTCGAGGACCTTGCCGGAGGCGGCGCGGGTGGCGACGCCCTTGCCGGGCTCGAAGACGGGGATCTTGTCCTCCCAGCCCTCGGGCAGCTCGTTGGACTCGATGCGCTCGAAGGCGGCGGCGCGCTCCGGGTTGGCGGTGCGCCAGGCGGAGAAGTCCTTCTCCCAGGCGGCGCGGGCGTCGCGGCCGCGGTCCCCCAGACCGCGGGTGTGGGCCAGGACCTCGTCGGAGACCTCGAAGGTCTGCTCCGGGTCGAAGCCGAGCACGCGCTTGGTCGCGGCGACCTCGTCACCGCCGAGGGCCGAGCCGTGCGCGGCCTCGGTGCCCTGGGCGTGCGGGGCGGGCCAGGCGATGATCGAGCGGGCCGCGATGAAGGACGGGCGGCCGGTCTCGGCCTTGGCGGCCTGGAGGGCGGCGAACAGCGCCTTCGGGTCGAGGTCGCCGTTCTCCTGCTGCTCGACGCGCTGGACGTGCCAGCCGTACGCCTCGTAGCGCTTCATGGTGTCCTCGGAGACGGCCGTCTCCGTGTCACCCTCGATGGAGATGTGGTTGTCGTCCCACAGCAGGACCAGGTTGCCGAGCTTCTGGTGGCCGGCCAGCGCGGACGCCTCGTGGGAGATGCCCTCCTGGAGGCAGCCGTCGCCCGCGATCGCGTAGACCATGTGGTCGAACGGGGAGGTGCCCGGGGCCGCCTCCGGGTCGAACAGGCCGCGCTCGTAGCGGGCGGCCATGGCCATGCCCACCGCGTTGGCGACGCCCTGGCCCAGCGGGCCGGTGGTGGTCTCCACGCCGGCCGTGTGGCCGTACTCCGGGTGGCCGGGGGTCTTGGAGCCCCAGGTGCGGAAGGACTTGAGGTCGTCCAGCTCCAGGCCGAAGCCGCCCAGGTAGAGCTGGGTGTAAAGGGTCAGGGACGAGTGCCCCGCGGAGAGCACGAAACGGTCACGGCCGACCCACTGGGGGTCCGCCGGGTCGTGCCGCATGACCTTCTGGAAAAGCGTGTACGCGGCGGGGGCCAGGCTCATCGCCGTACCGGGGTGGCCGTTCCCGACCTTCTGGACCGCGTCGGCGGCCAGGATGCGGGCGGTGTCGACGGCCCGCTGGTCCAGTTCGGTCCACTCGAGCTCTGGGGTGGTCGGCTTGGTGCTCACCGTTGGTCAGGGCTCCTCTCCACATGTTGTTTTGCCGGTGACGAACGGTGACACCGGCGCGATTCCGAGCCTACCCCCGCGAGGCCGTGCGGCTATTCGAGTGCCGGGGATGCGTCGCCCTCCCGGTGTCCGCCGTTCACCTGCGGTCCGCCGTCGCGGACCCGGCCCTCGGTCCGATCGGCCCAACACGAGGCGACCCCCGCGCAGGGCGGAGGAAGAGCTACGTCTACAGTGGCGTGGTACGCGCAAGCCTTTACCGGCCCTTCATTTACTGAAGGGGCCGTGACGGAGCTTGCTGGATTCTCTCTCAGGGGTGTGCGTGACGGCCGTCGAATCCCGTCCAGCGGGGGTGCTCGGGACGAGCTCCGGTCACCGGCCGTTCGGGGCCCGGGCCATGGCTTTCGTGGCTTTGACCAAGCCGCGGATCATCGAACTTCTGCTGATCACCACAGTGCCGGTGATGTTCCTCGCCGAGCAGGGCGTGCCGTCGCTGTGGCTGGTGCTCGCCACCTGCTTCGGCGGCTACCTCTCCGCGGGCGGCGCCAACGCGCTGAACATGTACATCGACCGCGACATCGACGCGCTGATGGACCGCACGTCGCAGCGCCCGCTGGTGACCGGCATGGTGAGCCCGACCGAGTGCCTGGTCTTCGGCATCTCCCTCGGAGTCGCCTCGACCCTGTTCTTCGGCCTGCTGATCAACTGGCTGTCGGCCGCCCTCGCGCTCGGCGCGCTCCTCTTCTACGTGGTCGTCTACACGATGCTGCTGAAGCGGCGCACCGCGCAGAACATCGTCTGGGGCGGGATCGCCGGCTGCATGCCGGTGCTCATCGGCTGGTCGTCGGTGAAGAACGAGGTCTCCTGGGCCGCCGTCATCCTCTTCCTCGTCATCTTCTTCTGGACGCCGCCGCACTACTGGCCGCTGTCCATGAAGGTCAAGGACGACTACGCGCGGGTCGGCGTGCCGATGCTGCCGGTGGTGGCGGGCAACAAGGCCGTCGCGCGCCAGATCGTCCTCTACAGCTGGGTGATGGTGGCGGTCTCGCTGCTGCTGACCCCGCTGGGGTACACCGGCTGGTTCTACACCTCGGTCGCCCTGCTGGCCGGCGGCTGGTGGCTGTGGGAGGCGCACGGGCTGAGCGCGCGGGCCAAGGCCGGGGTGACGGGTGCGAAGCTCAAGGAGATGCGGCTGTTCCACTGGTCGATCACCTATGTGTCGCTCCTCTTCGTCGCCGTCGCCGTGGATCCCTTCCTCCGCTGATTACTCGCCGGTAGCATGCCCTCCATGGCAGAGACCGCGGACACCGCACCCACCGCAGACAAGAAGCAGGAACGTAAGGCCGCGAAGCTGGCCAGGCAGATCGGCGCGTTCGCCGGGAAGCACGGCGGCGCCGAGGGCCAGCTCGCGCACATCGGCCAGGCCGGCACCCGGATCGTCCTCGTGGGCACCGACGGCGCCTGGGGCGACCTGGTGGCCCCGACGTACGCCGTGGCCGAGCTGGCCGCCGAGCAGGCCGGGCTGACCCTCCACGAGGAGTTCGACGGCGAGTTCGCCGCCCGGGTGAAGACCGGCCCCTACGAGTGGACCCGGATGGCCGGCATCCAGCTCGGCGGCCCCGCCAACCCGGCCGCCTGAGGACTTCGAACGCGGGTCGGTCAACAGAGCGGGCAATACTTCACACCCCGCTCACCCGTTAGGACGTGTGGAAGCCGCTTCCTCACGTCCGCAACGGGATGCCCGGATGATCGAAACGCCGCCCCTGGTGGACCAGTACTGCCAGGGAGTGCTCCGTACGGAGCTGGGACTGGCCACCTTCGAGGCCCAGCTGACCGGCTCGGTCGGCCCGCCCGCCCCGGGCACCACCTTCTTCGACACCCAGACCGGCTTCGCCGTACGCCGCTGGTGCCCGCCGCTGCTCGGCCTGGAGCCGCACTGCGCGCCCGCCCGCTACCTGGCCCGGCGGCGCGAGCTGGGCGCGTCCGAGACCGCCAGGCGGCTGCTGCGGGGCTCGGGGACCGGGGCGTACCTCGTCGACACGGGCGCCTGGGGGGACCTCACCGACCCCAAGGAGCTGGCCCTCGCCGGGGACGCCGAGGCCTTCGAGGTGGTCCGGCTGGAGTTGCTGGCCGGGCAGGCCGCCGACACCTCCGGGACCGTCGCCGCCTTCCTCGCCAACCTCGCCGCGGCCGTCCACCACGCCGCCGCGGCGGCCGTCGCCTTCGCGTGCGGGACCCGCACCGGCTTCGCGGCCGCCCTGGCCGCCGACCCGGGGCCGCCCGGGCCCGGCGAGGTACGGGGGGCGGCCGAGAGGTGGCTGGCCGCGCGGACCAGGGGAGCGGAGCCACGGGACCCCGTACTCCTGCGGCACCTGCTGTGGAGCGCGGTGACCTGCGGGCTGCCGCTCCAGCTGCACACCGGCGGGGCCGACCCCGGGCCGCTGGCCGGCTTCGTACGGGCCACCGAGGGCCTGGGCGCGCGGCTCGTGCTGCGCGGCGGGTACCCGTACCACCGGCACACCGCCGGCCTGGCGGCGGCGTACCCGCACGTCCACGCCGACCTCGGCCCGGTCCTCGTACGGACGGGGCCGCGGGCCGGAGCCGTCCTGGCCGAGCTGCTGGAGCTCGCGCCCTTCGGCAAGCTGATGTTCTCCAGCGGCGGGCGGAACCTGCCCGAGCTGCACGCCGTCGGCGCGCTGGTGTTCCGCGAGGCGCTGGGCCGGGTCCTGGGCGGCTGGGTCGCCGAGGGGGCCTGGTCCTGGCAGGACGCGCAGCGCGTCGCGGGGATGCTCGCGGCGGACAACGCCCGGCGCGTCTACCGGCTCGGAGAGCGGGGCTGACGGCGCCGGGCCGCGGGGCCGCGGATCAGACCGCCGAGAGCTGTTCCCCGTCCCGCGCCGGGCTCTCCTGCGGCTGCTCGGCGGAGCGCTCGCGCAGGGCGAGGGCCACGCGGAGCACCGAGATCCACACCAGGCAGGAGCCCAGCATGTGCACGGCCACCAGCACCTCGGGCAGCTGCGTGAAGAACTGCACGTAGCCGACGGCGCCTTGGGCGAGCAGGACGACCAGCAGGTCGCGGGCGCGCGCCCGGGTGTCCGCCGGGGCGTCCACCACCCGCAGCACCAGCCACATGGCGACGGCGAGCGCACAGACCAGCCAGGCGGCGATCGCGTGCACGTGGGCGGTGGCCGCCCAGTCGAACGGCATCCGCTTGATCTCGCTCTTGTCACCGGCGTGCGGACCGGAGCCGGTCACGACCGTGCCCGCCGCGATCAGCACGAGGGTGGTGGCGATCAGCGCCCAGGACAGCTTGCGCACCGGTGCGGGCACGCGCGGCCGGGGGGCGCCGTCGCCCTCGCGGGTGCGCTGCCAGGAGACGGTGGTCACCGCGATGAGGCCGGTGGCGAGCAGGAAGTGGCCGGCGACGCTGTACGGGTTGAGCCCGGTCAGGACGGTGATGCCGCCGAGGACCGCGTTGCACATCACCACGGCGAACTGGATCCAGCCGAGCCTGGTCAGCGAGTGCCGCCATGGCTTGGCCGCACGGGCCGCGAGGATGAACCAGCCGACGGCCGCGGACAGCACGTACGTCAGCATCCGGTTGCCGAACTCGATGGCTCCGTGGAAGCCCTGGGCCTGCGTGACGACGAGGCTGTCGCCGGTGCACTTGGGCCAGGTGTCGCAGCCGAGACCGGAGCCGGTCAGCCGCACCGCGCCGCCGGTGACGATGATGGCCACGCTCATCAGCAGCGCGGCGGACGCGGCCCTCCGGACGGTCCGGGGTGACGGCGTCCAGCGGTCGGCGATGTATGCGAATGGGTTCAACACGGCGCCTATCGTATGCGGCGCCTTGTGCAAAGTTTCACGAGGGGGTGCCGGCCGGTGAGCCGGGCCCGGTGACCAGGCGGAACGCGGCCCCGGCCGGGTCGCCCTCCTCGTGCCACCACACGAGGACCCGCCACGGGACGCCCTCACCGGGCCGCAGCGGCGACTTCGCGAACCCCCGCACCAGCCCGCCCCCCACCTCCGCGGCGGTCCGCCCCCGCACCTGCGCCGACCCCTGCCACGGAGCCGGCTGCACGCTCCACAGCCCGTCGGGGCCGCGTACCTCGACCCGCCACACCGCGAGCCACGGGGTGACCTCCAGCATCGTGGCCACCTGCTCGGCGTCCAGCCCCAGCCGGGCCCCGATCCCGGCCTCGGGCAGGCCCCGGATGCGGGCGGCCACCACCGCCTGCGGCAGCAGCCGGTCGGGCAGCAGCCCCCCGCCCCGCAGCCCCGCCAGCGCGTCGGGGTCCAGGAAGCGCAGCCGCAGCTCCAGCTGGCGGCCGACGTGGTCCAGGGCCTCCTCGGCCTCCCGCGCCTCCTCGGGCGAGGGCGCGGCGAGCAGCAGCCGGCGGAACCCGGCCTCGGCGTCCACCGCCCAGGCGACCGCCTCGGCGGCCGAGCCCAGCTCCGCGAGCCGGTCCGCGAGGAACACCTTGGCCTGCGCGAGCCCCCGGCGGTTGACGGGATCCTCCTGGTCGAGGCCCGCCCAGACCTCGACGGCGGTCCGCGTCAGGTCGCGGGCGCGCTCGCCGGCCGCCCGTTCCATCACGCCCGGGCCGTTCCCGGCGCCCCCGCCCAGCGGGTGCCGGGGCAGCCGGGCCCCGTCGCTCAGCGGCCAGGCCAGCCAGACCCCCTGGTTGATCAGACCCCGGGCGTACCAGCGGGCGTACTCCGGCGCGTGCGGCGCGGCCCGCCGCGCGTGGCCGAGCCCCTCCTCGACGGCGGCCAGCGCCCCGGCCCGGTCCCCGCCCCCGAACCGGCGTGCCGCGAGGTCGCCCAGGCGCAGCCCGAGCCGGGCGGCGCACTCGGGGTCGGTGCGGGCGGGCTCGCGCAGCGCGCCGATCAGCTCCCGCAGCAGCCGCTCGCTCTCGGCGGGCCCGGCGTGCGCCTCCCCCGACCTGATCCGCGCCCACTGTTCGTCCAGCCGCAGAGCGGCCTCCCGCTGCGCCATGCCACGCCCCCCGGCGTCCCGGTCTGTGGAGGCTGGTCAACCTCCCGGAGGCTGGTCATCCTCCCGACGGGCCAACGACCAGGAGGGTGGATTCACTCCCAGCGGAACAGCTTCGCCGCGGCGCCGAGGCCCAGGACCGCCCAGCCGGCGAGTACGGCCGCGTCGCCCCACGGCAGCGCGGCCCCTTGCTGGAGCACCTCGCGCAGCCCGTCGGACAGCGCCGAGATCGGCAGCAGGCCGAGGACGGCCTGCACCGCGCCGGGGAACTTCTCCAGCGGCACGATCACCCCGCCGCCGACCAGCAGCAGCAGGAACACCAGGTTCGCCGCGGCCAGGGTCACCTCGGCCTTGAGGGTGCCGGCCATCAGCAGCCCGAGCCCGGAGAAGGCGGCCGTGCCGAGCAGCAGCAGCACCGCGACCGACAGCGGGTTCCCGTGCGGGGACCAGCCCAGCGCGAGCGCGATCACCGTCAGCAGGGCGACCTGGAGCACCTCGGTCACCAGCACCGACAGGGTCTTGGCGGCCATCAGCGCCCAGCGCGGCAGCGGGGAGGCGCCGAGCCGCTTGAGCACCCCGTAGCGGCGGTCGAAGCCGGTGGCGATGGCCTGGCCGGTGAAGGCGGTGGACATCACGGCGAGCGCGAGGACGCCCGGGGCCAGGAAGTCGACGGCCGCGCCCGTTCCCGTGTCGACGATGTCCACGGCGGAGAAGAGGGTCAGCAGCAGCGCCGGGATGATCACGGTGAGCAGCAGCTGCTCCCCGTTGCGCAGGAGCATCCGGGTCTCCAGCGCGGTCTGCGCCCGGATCATCCGGGCGACCGGCGCGGCACCGGGCCGGGGGGTGAACGTACCGGCGCTCATGCGCGCAGCTCCTTACCGGTCAGCTCGAGGAAGACGTCCTCGAGGGTGTGCCGCTCCACCGAGAGGCTGTCGGGCAGTACGCCGTGCTGGGCGCACCACGAGGCGACGGTGGCCAGCAGCTGCGGGTCCACGTCGCCGGTGACCCGGTACGCGCCCGGGGTGAGCTCGGCGGCGTGCGTGCCGTCGGGCAGGGCCTTCAGCAGCGAGGCGAGGTCGAGGGAGGGGCGGCCGGTGAAGCGCAGGGTGTTCTCGGCGCCGCCGCGGCACAGCTGCTCGGGGCTGCCGTGGGCGATGACCTTGCCGGCGTCCACGATGGCGACCTCGTCGCAGAGCTGCTCGGCCTCGTCCATGTGGTGGGTGGTGAGGACGACGGTGACGCCGTCGGCGCGCAGTTCCCGTACGAGGTCCCAGGTGGCGCGGCGGGCCTGCGGGTCGAGTCCGGCGGTGGGCTCGTCCAGGAAGACCAGTTCCGGGCGGCCGACGACGGCCATGGCCAGGGCGAGCCGCTGCTGCTGGCCGCCGGAGAGCCGGCGGTACGGGGTGCGGCCGCAGCCGTCGAGGCCGAGGCGCTCCACCAGGCCGCCGACGTCGAGGGGGTCGGCGTACAGCCCGGCCATGTGGCGCAGCATCTCGACGGCGCGGGCGCCGGAGTAGACCCCGCCGGACTGGAGCATCACGCCGACGCGCGGGCGCAGCCGCTCGGCCTCGGCGACCGGGTCGAGGCCGAGGACGCGGACGGTGCCGGCGTCGGGGCGGTGGTAGCCCTCGCAGGTCTCCACGGTGGTGGTCTTGCCCGCGCCGTTGGGGCCGAGTACCGCGGTGACGGAGCCGCGCGCGACGGTGAGGTCCAGGCCGTCCACGGCGGTTTTGGGGCCGTACCGCTTCACCAGTCCGCGGATCTCCACGGCGGGGTCGTTGCTCATGGTGAGTGAGTCTACGGAGCCCCGGATGGCGGCCGGACACCGCTCTTTTCAGCCGTGTGGTCCTGGGCGGCCCCGCGGCTTTCGGTGACTTTTTCCGGAACCTGACGCTCAGCCCCCGGGGAGCCGCCGTGGGTGCAGGTCCGCTGGTGGGGGCCGTTTCCCGGGGTACGGGCGGCGCCGCGCGGGAAAGCGGAATGACATATACCGTTTAACTCTCCGTAGATAAATAAGGTAACCCTTAGTGATGGACGCCACCGGACGTGGCCTCCGTCACGGCTTGTCGGGGCTCAGGTAATTACGCAACAATGGCGTTGTGAAAAACGGCGAACGGATCAGTGAGGCCCCCCAGGGGGAGCTCGCGACCGGGGAGCGGTCAACCCGCAACCGGGTCGCGCGGTCCATCCTGGACCACGGCCCCTCCACCGTCGCCGACCTCGCACAGCGCCTAGGCCTCACCCAGGCCGCCGTCCGCCGCCACCTCGACACGCTCGTCGCCGACGACGTGGTCGCACCCCGTGAGCAGCGCGTGTACGGCACGCGCACCCGGGGCAGGCCCGCCAAGGTCTTCGCGCTCACCGACTGCGGCCGCGACGCCTTCGACCAGTCCTACGACACCCTCGCCGCGGACGCCCTGCGCTGGATCGCGCAGTCCGTCGGCGGAGGCGAGAAGGGCGAGGCGGCCATCGCCGCCTTCGCGAGGGCGCGGATGGAGACGCTGGCGCAGGGCTACCGGGAAGCCGTGGAGGCGGCCGCGCCCGCGGCCCGCACCGAGGCCCTGGCCAGGGCGTTGACCGCGGACGGGTACGCTGCTACGGCGAAGAGCGCTCCCGGTCCGCACAGCGGTGAACAGCTCTGTCAGCACCACTGCCCGGTCGCACACGTCGCCGAGCAGTTCCCGCAGCTCTGCGAGGCGGAGACCGAGGTCTTCTCCCGCCTGCTCGGGACGCACGTGCAGCGACTCGCGACCATCGCCCACGGCGACGGGGTGTGCACCACGTTCATCCCGCGCGGCGCGAGCGCCACACAGACCGACACATCAGTATCTGCAAGTACGGCCGGGAGGAACCCCGCATGACCACGGAGACTGCTCACCCTGAGCTCGATGGCCTGGGCACCTACGAATACGGCTGGGCCGACTCCGACGCGGCCGGTGCCGCCGCCAAGCGGGGTCTGTCCGAGGACGTCGTCCGCGACATCTCGGCGAAGAAGTCCGAGCCGGAGTGGATGCTGAACCTCCGCCTCAAGGGCCTCAAGCTGTTCGACAAGAAGCCCATGCCGATGTGGGGCTCCGACCTCTCCGGCATCGACTTCAACAACATCAAGTACTTCGTGCGCTCCACCGAGAAGCAGGCCGCTTCCTGGGAGGACCTGCCCGAGGACATCAAGAACACGTACGACAAGCTCGGCATCCCCGAGGCGGAGAAGCAGCGCCTCGTCGCCGGTGTCGCGGCCCAGTACGAGTCCGAGGTCGTCTACCACCAGATCCGCGAGGACCTGGAGGAGCAGGGCGTCATCTTCCTCGACACGGACACCGCGCTCAAGGAGCACCCGGAGCTCTTCCAGGAGTACTTCGGCACGGTCATCCCGGTCGGCGACAACAAGTTCGCCTCGCTGAACACGGCCGTGTGGTCGGGCGGATCCTTCATCTACGTCCCCAAGGGTGTCCACGTGGACATCCCGCTCCAGGCCTACTTCCGCATCAACACGGAGAACATGGGCCAGTTCGAGCGGACGCTGATCATCGTCGACGAGGACGCCTACGTCCACTACGTCGAGGGCTGCACCGCCCCGATCTACTCCTCGGACTCGCTGCACAGCGCCGTGGTCGAGATCATCGTGAAGAAGGGCGGCCGCTGCCGCTACACGACCATCCAGAACTGGTCGAACAACGTCTACAACCTGGTCACCAAGCGCGCCGTGGCGTACGAGGGCGCGACCATGGAGTGGATCGACGGCAACATCGGTTCCAAGGTCACCATGAAGTACCCGGCCGTCTACCTCATGGGCGAGCACGCCAAGGGCGAGACCCTGTCCATCGCCTTCGCGGGCGAGGGCCAGCACCAGGACGCCGGCTCCAAGATGGTGCACATGGCGCCGAACACCTCCTCCAACATCGTCTCCAAGTCGGTGGCGCGAGGCGGCGGCCGCACCTCGTACCGCGGTCTGGTCGAGATCGGCGAGGGCGCCGCGGGCTCCAAGTCCAACGTGCTGTGCGACGCGCTGCTGGTCGACACCATCTCCCGCTCGGACACGTACCCCTACGTGGACGTCCGCGAGGACGACGTGACGATGGGCCACGAGGCCACCGTCTCCAAGGTCTCCGACGACCAGCTCTTCTACCTGATGCAGCGCGGCCTCACCGAGTTCGAGGCCATGGCCATGATCGTGCGCGGCTTCGTCGAGCCGATCGCGAAGGAGCTGCCCATGGAGTACGCGCTGGAGCTCAACCGGCTGATCGAGCTGCAGATGGAGGGGTCGGTCGGCTAGTCCCCGGCCGTCCCGCACGCAGCACATTCTTTGACGTAGGAAGAGAGCAAGACGACAGCCATGGCTGAGCCTCAGAACATCCCGGCGGGCTCCACCACCGCCGGCGCGATCGCGGTGGCCGCCGAGTCCACCGTCGCCACCCGGATGAGCGCGCCCCCGTCCTTCGACGTGGCCGACTTCCCCGTTCCGCACGGCCGCGAGGAGGAGTGGCGGTTCACCCCGCTCGCCCGCCTCAAGGGCCTGCACGACGGCACCGCGGTCGCCAACGGCACCATGAAGGCCCAGATCGACGCCCCCGAGGGCGTGACGGTCGAGTCCGTCGAGCGCGGCGACGAGCGGATCGGCAAGGCCGGCGTCCCCGTCGACCGGGTCGCCGCCCAGGCCTTCTCCTCGTTCGCCAAGGCCACGGTCGTCACCGTGCCCAAGGAGACCGTGCTCGCCGAGCCCATCCGGGTCTCGCTCCACGGTGAGGGCGGCACGACCTTCGGGCACACCGTCTTCGACATCAAGCCCTTCGCCGAGGCGATCATCGTGATCGACCACACCGGTGACGGCGTGCGCGCCGCCAACGTCGACATCCTCGTCGGCGACGGCGCCAAGGTGACCTTCGTGTCCGTCCAGGACTGGGACGACACCGCGGTGCACACCTCGCAGCACAACGCCCTCATCGGCCGCGACGCGAGCTTCAAGTCCGTGGTCGTGACCTTCGGCGGCGACGTCGTACGCCTGCACCCGCGCGTGCGCTACGCCGGCCCCGGCGGCGAGTCCGAGATGCTCGGCCTGTACTTCACGGACGCCGGCCAGCACCAGGAGCACCGCCTCCTGGTCACGCACGACGCCCCGCACTGCAAGTCCAACGTGGTCTACAAGGGCGCGCTCCAGGGCCAGGACGCCCACGCGGTCTGGATCGGTGACGTCCTCATCGAGAAGACCGCCGAGGGCACCGACACCTACGAGATGAACCGCAACCTGGTCCTCACGGACGGCGCGCGGGTCGACTCGGTGCCGAACCTCGAGATCGAGACGGGCGAGATCGTCGGCGCCGGCCACGCCTCCGCGACCGGCCGCTTCGACGACGAGCAGCTCTTCTACCTCCAGGCCCGCGGCATCCCGGCCGACGACGCCCGCCGCCTGGTGGTGCGCGGCTTCTTCGCCGAGCTCGTCCAGCAGATCGGTGTCGCGGACATCGAGGAGCGCCTCATCACGAAGATCGAGGCCGAGCTGGCGGCGGCCGTCTGATGGGCTACGTCAAGGCCTGTGCGCTGAGCGAGCTGGAGGAGAACACCCCCAAGCGGGTGGAACTCGACGGCACGCCGGTGTCCATCGTCTCCACCGAGGGGGAGGTGTTCGCGATCAACGACATCTGCTCGCACGCGAACGTCTCGCTCTCGGAGGGTGAGGTCGAGGACTGCATGATCGAGTGCTGGCTGCACGGGTCGGCCTTCGACCTGCGCACCGGCAAGCCCTCCGGTCTGCCCGCGACGCGCCCCGTCCCCGTTTACCCCGTAAAGATCGAAGGGGACGACGTGCTCGTCTCCCTCACCCAGGAGTCCTGAGGTACCCATGGCAACGCTTGAAATCCACGACCTGCACGTCTCCGTCGAAGCCGAGAACGGCGCCCGCGAGATCCTCAAGGGCGTCGACCTCACGGTCAAGCAGGGTGAGACGCACGCCATCATGGGCCCCAACGGCTCCGGCAAGTCCACCCTGGCGTACTCGCTCGCCGGTCACCCGAAGTACACCATCACCGGTGGCACCGTGACCCTCGACGGCGAGGACGTCCTGGAGATGTCCGTCGACGAGCGCGCCCGCGCCGGCGTCTTCCTCGCCATGCAGTACCCGGTCGAGGTCCCCGGCGTCTCGGTCTCCAACTTCCTGCGCACCTCCGCCACCGCCATCCGCGGCGAGGCTCCCAAGCTGCGCACCTGGGTGAAGGAGGTCAAGTCCGCGATGGAGCAGCTCCAGATGGACCCGGCCTTCGCCGAGCGCAACGTCAACGAGGGCTTCTCCGGCGGTGAGAAGAAGCGCCACGAGATCCTCCAGCTGGAGCTCCTCAAGCCGAAGATCGCGATCCTCGACGAGACGGACTCCGGTCTGGACGTCGACGCGCTGCGCCAAGTCTCCGAGGGCGTCAACCGCGTCCGCTCGACCGGCGAGGTCGGCACCCTGCTGATCACGCACTACACGCGGATCCTCCGCTACATCAAGCCCGACTTCGTCCACGTCTTCTCGGAAGGCCGCATCGTCGAGTCCGGTGGCGCCGAGCTCGCCGACAAGCTGGAGGCGGAAGGCTACGAGTCGTACAGCACGAAGGGTGGCGCGACCGCGTGACACAGCTGCCTGGCCTCCTCGACATCGAGGCGATCCGCAAGGACTTCCCCCTGCTGGATCGTGTGGTCCACGACGGGAAGAAGATCGTTTACCTGGACAACGCGGCGACCTCGCAGAAGCCGCGCCAGGTGCTCGACGCGCTGAACGAGTACTACGAGCAGCACAACGCCAACGTCCACCGCGGCGTGCACGTGCTCGCCGAGGAGGCCACGGCGCTGTACGAGGGCGCCCGCGACAAGGTCGCCGCCTTCATCAACGCGCCGAGCCGCGACGAGGTGATCTTCACCAAGAACGCCTCGGAGTCGCTCAACCTGGTCGCGAACATGCTCGGCTGGGCGGACGAGCCCTACCGGGTCGACCGCGAGACCGAGATCGCCATCACGGAGATGGAGCACCACTCCAACATCGTCCCGTGGCAGCTGCTCTCGCAGCGCACCGGCGCGAAGCTGAAGTGGTTCGGCCTCACCGACGACGGCCGGCTCGACCTGTCCAACATCGAAGAGGTCATCACGGAGAAGACGAAGATCGTCTCCTTCACGCTGGTCTCCAACATCATGGGCACGGTCAACCCGGTCGAGGCGATCGTCCGGCGCGCCCAGGACGTCGGCGCCCTGGTGCTGATCGACGCCTCGCAGGCCGCCCCGCACATGCCGCTGGACGTCCAGGCGCTCGGCGCCGACTTCGTGGCCTTCACCGGCCACAAGATGTGCGGCCCGACCGGCATCGGCGTCCTCTGGGGCCGTCAGGAGCTGCTCGAGGACCTGCCCCCGTTCCTCGGCGGCGGCGAGATGATCGAGACCGTGTCGATGCACGCCTCGACCTACGCCCCCGCGCCCCACAAGTTCGAGGCCGGCACGCCCCCGATCGCCCAGGCCGTCGGCCTCGGCGCGGCCGTGGACTACCTGTCCTCGATCGGCATGGAGAACATCGCCGCGCACGAGCACGCGATCACCGAGTACGCGGTCCAGCGCCTCCTCGAGGTGCCCGACCTGCGGATCATCGGCCCGATGACGGCCGAGGACCGCGGCGCCGCGATCTCCTTCACGCTCGGGGACATCCACCCGCACGACGTCGGCCAGGTGCTGGACGAGCAGGGCATCGCCGTCCGCGTCGGCCACCACTGCGCGCGCCCCGTCTGCCTGCGGTACGGAATTCCCGCGACCACGCGAGCGTCTTTCTATCTGTACTCCTCTCCCGCCGAGGTCGACGCGCTGATCGACGGGCTGGAGCACGTACGGAACTTCTTCGGATGACGACGAGTCGGACGACACGAGGCTGACGAGGACGCTGTGAAGCTGGATTCGATGTACCAGGAACTGATCCTGGACCACTACAAGCACCCGCACGGGCGCGGCCTGCGCGACGGCGACGCCGAGGTGCACCACGTCAACCCGACGTGCGGCGACGAGATCACGCTGCGCGTGAAGTACGACGGCGAGACGCTCACCGACGTCTCCTACGAGGGCCAGGGCTGCTCCATCAGCCAGGCCAGCGCGTCCGTGCTCAACGAGCTGCTCGTGGGCAAGGAACTCGCCGAGGCGCAGAAGATCCAGGGCGTGTTCCTGGAGCTGATGCAGTCCAAGGGCAAGATGGAGCCCGACGAGGAGATGGAGGAGGTGCTGGAGGACGCGGTCGCGTTCGCCGGCGTCTCCAAGTATCCGGCGCGCGTGAAGTGTGCTCTGCTGAGCTGGATGGCGTGGAAGGACGCGACCGCCCAGGTGCTGGGCGACGCGGAGAGGAAGACGGCATGACCGAGAACGCGACGCCCGAGGCGTCGATCAAGCCGGCCACCGAGGAGGAGGTCCGTGAGGCCCTCTACGACGTGGTCGACCCCGAGCTGGGCATCGACGTCGTCAACCTGGGGCTGATCTACGGCATCCACGTCGACGACGCGAACATCGCCACCCTCGACATGACCCTGACCTCGGCGGCCTGCCCGCTGACGGACGTCATCGAGGACCAGGCGAAGTCCGCGACGGAGGGCATCGTCAACGAGCTGCGCATCAACTGGGTCTGGATGCCGCCGTGGGGCCCGGACAAGATCACGGACGACGGCCGTGAGCAGCTGCGCGCGCTCGGCTTCAACGTCTGACCCACGCGTACGCGTGAGGGCCCCCGGCACGGTCGTGCCGGGGGCCTTCGGCGTTCCCGGGGGTTGTCCGGCGTTCTCCGAGGTTCTCCGGCGTTCTCCGGGCCGGCGGTTCGCACCGGGAGTCGGCCGCGGTGGCCGGATCCCCGGAGCGGGGGAAGGGCCGGGCGGCCTGGGTCACGCCGGGCTGACCGGCTTCCGGTCAGGGTCCGGGTCCGGGTGCGCGCTCGCCGCCAGTGACGCGGCCAGGTGCTCGCGGCGGATCCGCCGGTCCACGTACAGCAGCCCGGCGGGCAGCTGCGGGAAGGCCGGCAGCAGCACGAGGGCCGACAACGCTCCGGCGAGGCCGAACCAGGCCTGGAGCGCGTACCCGGCCGCCCCGGTGAACGCCACCGCCGGGACGGTGACGCCGAGGGTGCGCCACCACGCGCCCCGCACCAGGCGGGCCGAGCGCCGCAGCGCCGCCACCGGCCCGAGCCCCTCGAACCCGGCGGCGGTGGGCGCCAGGGCGAACAGCACCCCGAGCCACAGGGTGACGGGGACCAGCGGCAGCAGCGCGGGGGCCGGCAGCCCGGCCGCGGGGCGGCGCCCCCCGGGGGGGCCCCCCCGGGGGGGGGCCCGCCCCCGCGCCCCGCGCCCCCCCCCCGCCC
>NZ_JBEZKZ010000077.1:0-36206 GCF_040651895.1 Streptomyces sp. NPDC048352 | reverse complement strand
GGTCCCCGGGAGGGGGACGGCGCGGCCGCACCGGCGGCGGTCAGGGCCCCGGCGTCACAGGGCGGCCGCCTGCGCCGGCAGCCGCACCGGTTCGTGGACCGGGGGCCCCTCGGGGGGATCGGCGGCCTCCGCGTCCGGGGGCACGCCCTTGCGCAGCCAGGACAGGGCCGGGGAGGTGATCGCCGTGGTGAGCAGGGCCATCAGGACCAGCATCGTGAACAGCTCCGGCCCGATCACCCCCAGCTCCAGCCCCAGGTTCAGCACCACCAGCTCGGTCAGTCCGCGGCAGTTCATCAGCGCACCGATCGACATGGCGTCCCGCCAGGACCGGCCGGTGGCCCGTGCCGCCGTGGTGCTGCCGCCCCACTTGCCGAGGAAGGCCACGACCATGACGGCCAGGGCCCACAGCCACATCGCCGGATCGGCGGCCAGCAGCCCCACATCGGTCTTCAGGCCGGTGTTGACGAAGAACAGGGGCAGCAGGACCGGGATGGTGAAGGCCCGCAGCCGGGCCGCGCAGAGCTCGATCACCCGGGAGCCGCGCGGGGTGACCACCCCGAAGACGAAGGCGCCGAACAGGGCGTGCACACCGATCTTGTCGGTGGTGAAGGCCGACAGGCACAGCCCGCTGAAGAGCACCACCAGGACGACGGAGTCCACCGTGCGGGCGGCCCGCACGGCCCACCGCGCGAGCAGCGGCCGGACGGCGTAGATCATGAACGCCAGGAACAGCGCCGCCAGGGCCGCCGTCGTGGCCGCCTCGAGCGGGGAACTGCTGGTGCTGACCGCGACGACCGCGGCCAGCAGGCACCAGGCGGTCACGTCGTCGACCGCGGCGCAGGCCATGGCCAGGGCGCCGATGCGGGTGTTGTAGAGCCCCCGGTCGGTGAGGATCCGGGCGAGCACCGGGAACGCCGTGATGCTCATGGACACCGCGATGAACAGGACGAACGCGAGCTTGGTGACCCCCTTCGGCGCCATCGTGTCGTACATCAGCAGGGCCAGCCCCGAGCCGAGCACCAGCGGGAGCGCGATGCTCGCCTGGCTGACGGCGATGGCCGTACGGCTGTGACCGCGCAGGGCCGAGAGGTTGAGTTCCAGGCCCACCAGGAACATGAACGCCAGCAGACCGATGTTTCCGAACGCCCCGGTGAACGGCAGGACCGTCCCGGGGAACAGCCATGTCTGGGCCTCGGGCCACAGCCAGCCCAGCAGCGAGGGGCCCAGCAGGATGCCGACGGCGATCTCGCCGACCACCGGCGGCTGGCCGAGGCGGCGGAAGAGCATCGCGCCGGCCTTGCACGCGAGGATGACGGCGGGGATCGCGATCAGCAGGTCGGGCAGGGGGTCACGGGCGGACACGGGCCGCCCCCTCCGGAGCCGAGGGCACGCCGAGCGGAGCCGAGGGCACGCCGAGCGGGGCCGGGGAGGCGCCGAGCGGGGCCGGTATCGCCGGCGGGGGCGGGGCCGCGGCGGGTGGGCCCGGGACGGCGGTGGCGTCGGTCCAGCGGGCGTATCTGCGCTTGCCGTACAGCAGGGGCTCCTCGTCCTCGCGCAGCGAGACCCGGCTGATGCGGACGAACACGGCGGTGTGGTCGCCGAACTCGACGGCCTGGGTGACCTCCCCGTCGGCGACCGCGTGCGAGGCCTCCGTCAGGTGCGGGCCGCCGGCGCCGAGCGGCAGCCGCCACTCGGTGCGCGCGAAGCGGTCCGGGGTGCCCGAGGCGAACAGGTCGGAGACGGGGCGGGCGTTCTCGTGGAGCAGGTTGACGGCCACGTGCCCGGTCTCCAGGACGGCCTGGACGGTGGGGCTCGCGGTGCGCAGGCACAGCACGACGGTGGGCGGGGAGAGGGCGACGCTGGCGAGCGAGCTGCACGTCATGCCGCGCGGCTCGGAGTCCGCGCCGATCGTGGTGATCACCGAGACGCCCGAGGGGAACGCCGACATCAGGGGCCTGATGTCGGCTTCGGCCGCGCCGTCGGACAGGCCTGCGCGGACGGACGGGGACGGCTGGGAGGTGGCTGACATGGGTGGGGACCCTCCTGGGGCTCGGGGTGCGGCGCGGGCCCGGAAGCCGGAGGGAGGGGCCGGCTCCGGGCCTGCGCACCGGATGGAAGCGACTGCGTACGGACTAGCCGTGGAGCTTGCGCAGGTAGTCGTACGTGCTGGGCAGGGTGTCGAGGAGGTGCTCCTGCTCCTGCTTGACCTTGCCGAACATGGCCTCGGCGCCGGCCACGGAATCGGGCTTGTGCGCGAGGATCGGCAGGGGGGCGTCCGGCTCCAGGCCGAGGCCGGCGAAGACGCAGTAGTAGCTGCCGTTGGTCCAGAAGTTGCGGAATTCCGCCTCGAAGTTGCCGTAGTACGTGGACTCGTCCGCGATCGGCGAATTGATCGGCAGGCCGGCGTTGTACGCGGCGATCTTCTCCTGGATGTTCTTGGGGAGCGTCAGCTCCTTGTTCGCGCGCCAGAACGGCGTGTCGTTGCGCGGCGCGTAGTAGAAGTGCGCCTGGATGAAGTCGCGGGTGTCGTCGAACATCACCTCGATCTCGTGGTTGAAGCTGTTCGCCAGTTCCGGGTGGAAGTTGCGGTCCGGGAAGTGCTTCGCGAGCTGGTAGATGGCGGCGGTGATGAAGTAGATGCCGGTCGATTCCAGCGGCTCCAGGAACGCCGAGGACAGGCCGATGCTCACCACGTTGTTCACCCAGGCGCGGCGGTTGCGGCCGACCCGGAACTTCACGTGGTTGAACTTCGTCGTCTCCGGGTCCAGGCCCCACAGGGCGCTGAATTCCCGGGTCGCCTCCTCCTGCGTCGTGAACTTGCTGGAGTAGACGTAGCCGGAGCCGAAACGGCCCAGCATCGGGATCTTCCAGGTCCAGCCGGAGGACATCGCGATGGCGGAGGTGTACGGCTCGATGCCGTTCGCCTCGTCGTCGTGCGGGACCGCGGTGGCGACGGCGCTGTCGCACAGGAGGTGGTCGCTCATGTCGATGAACGGCTCTTCCATCGCCTGGTTGATGAGCAGCCCGCGGAAGCCGGAGCAGTCCACGAAGAGGTCGGCGTCCAGCACCCGGCCGGCCTTGGTGTGCAGGGCCTTGACGAAGCCGCGCTCGTCCTTCTCCGCGTGCGTCATCTCGTCCTGGACGTGGTGGACGCCCTGCTTCTCGGTGGCGAAGCGGCGCAGGAAGTCGGCGACCAGGGCGGCGTCGAAGTGCCAGGCGTAGCGGGTGGACGGGGTGCCGTCGAGCCACTTCGGGGACTTCAGCGCGTCCATGACCGGGGGCTCGCGGAAGCACGCGTAGTCGAACGGCTCCTCGGTCTGGCCCTCCAGCTTCCGCTTGGCCCAGTAGTGCGACATCGGCACGTTGTCGCTGTCGGGGAGGATGCCGAACGGGTGGTAGAAGTGGTCCGGGCCGCCGTTGTCCAGCTCACGCGCGTCGGGCTGGCCCTGGCCGCCGGTGCGCCAGTTCACGAACCGGACCGCCATCTTGAAGCTGGCGTTGCACTCCCGCATCCACTCCTCCTCGGCGATGCCGAGGTAGTCGAAGAGGACCTTGTGGAGGTTGGGGACGGTGGCCTCGCCGACACCGATCCGCGGAATCGCCGGCGCTTCCAGGACGGTGATGTCCACGGTGCCCTGGAGCGCCTTCCCGAGGTAGGCGGCGGTCATCCAGCCGGCGGTACCGCCGCCCAGGATGACGACTTTCTGAATGCGCGAGTCGGTGCCGGTCATGTAGGGACTCTCTCTTCCGTCTGCATGGGGAGTTCCGTTGTGCGATGGGAAAGAGATTCCGGCCGACGACTATGCGCCACCTATAACCGGCCGTATGGCATCGGTATAGCGGATTGGCCGAATCTCGGTCCCGTTGTATCCGCACCCCGCAACTCCCAGCAGAGGATGGCTGCATCAGATGCCGTACGACGAAGGGACGAAGGGAATCCTCTCGACAGTGGGAGGAACGCCGCTCATCGAACTGGAGCGTTTGCTGCCGGGCCTCGGCTCGCGGGTGTTCGCGAAGGTGGAGCGGTTCAATCCCGGAGGAAGTATCAAAGACCGCTCGGCACTCTCCATGGTGCTGGCGCGCATCAGATCCGGGGAACTCGTTCCCGGTGAATCCACCGTGATCGAGTCGAGTTCGGGCAATCTCGCGATCGGGCTCGCCCAGATCTGCGGCTATTTCGGCCTGCGCTTCATCTGCGTGGTGGACGCCCGGACGACCCGGCAGAACGTCGCGATCCTGCGGGCCTACGGGGCCGAGGTCGAGATCGTCGTCGACCCCGACCCGGTCACCGGCGAGCTGCTGCCCGCCCGGCTGCGGCGGGTCGCCGACCTCGTCGCCGAGACCCCCGACGCCTACTGGCCCGACCAGTACTCCAACCCGCTCAACCCGGTCGCCCACCAGACCACGATGCGCGAGATCGCCGAGGCCCTCGACGGCCGCGTCGACCAGCTCGTCGTGGCCGCCGGCACCAGCGGAACCCTGGGCGGCTGCGCCGAGTACATCCGCCGGCACGGCATGAACACCACCGTCAACGCGGTCGACGCCATCGGCAGCGTGCTCTTCGCCCCGCCCGAACGCGTCACCCGGCTCATCCCGGGCCACGGCGCCTCGGTCGTACCCCGGCTGCTGCGCCCCACGGACGCGGACCGGGTGATCCACGTCGGCGACCTCGACTGCGTCGTGGGCTGCCGCCGCCTCGTCCGCCAGGAGGCGGTCCTCGCCGGAGGTTCCTCGGGGGCCGTGGTCGCCGCGCTCGAACGGATCGCCCCGGACATCATCCCGGGCTCCAACGTGGTGCTCGTCCTGCCCGACGGCGGCGACCGCTACCTGGAGACGATCTACGACGACGCCTGGGTGCACCGCCAGTTCGGCGAGGTCTCCCACCTGTGGAAGGACCCGCAGCCCGCGGTCACCCCCCATCTGGTGGATATAGGCCACGGATAGCGGCCGCTCCCACCATCGATCCCACGCCGGCCCCGCCCGGAGCCACCGGCGACGCCCCCACCCGCACCGCCCCACCCGCACGATCCCCACCCACCGGAGGAATTCGGATGACCACCCAGATCCCCGCCCTCGACACCGAGCGCAAGGAGCAGATCAAGGAAATCGTCTGCGACATCCTCGAGCTCGACCTCGACGAGGTGACCGAGACCAGCCTCTTCAAGGAGGAGCACGACGCCGACTCCCTGCGCACCATCGAGATCCTCGCCTCCCTGGAGCGGGTCTTCGGCATCACGCTGGAGCAGGCCGAGCTCAGCCGCATGGTCAACCTGGTCGGCGTCTACGCCGTGATCGCGGAGGCCGAGGGCAAGTGACCTCCGAGACGGCCGCGACAGGGCGGCGACCCGCCGCCCGGCACCGGGTGGTGATCACAGGTCTCGGTGTCGTGACGAGCATCGGCACGGGCGTGGACGCCTTCGCCGAGGGCCTGCGGGCCGGACGCAGCGGGGCGAAGCCCATCAGCGCGTTCGACACCACCGGCTTCGCCCATTCGAACGCCTGCGAGATCACCGACTTCGAGCCGGAGGCCTGGCTGCGCGAGCTCCCGGCCGACGAGCTCGGCCGGGCCGCCCAGTTCGCGGTCGCCGGGGCCCGCATGGCGGTGGCCGACGGGGGACTCACCGAGGCGGACGTCCGGGCCAGGCGCTCCCTGGTCTCGGTCGGCACCACCGACGGCGAGTCCCGCGACCTGGACCACCTCACCGGGCTCCAGGTCGCCGCGGGCGAGGACACCCTCGACCCCGTGGTGGCCCGGCGCGTGTGGCCGGGCCGGCTCTCCGGCGGCATCGTCCGCGAACTCGGCCTGGAGGACGTCGAGACGGTCACCGTCCCGACCGCCTGCGCCGCGGGGAACTACGCCGTCGGCTACGGCTACGACGCCATCAGCTCCGGAGACGTGGAGATGGCCCTGTGCGGCGGGGCCGACGCCCTGTGCCGCAAGACCTTCACCGGCTTCTACCGGCTCGGCACCATCGCCCCCGACGTGTGCCGGCCCTTCGACGCCGACCGGCAGGGCATCCTCACCGGCGAGGGCGCCGGCATCCTGCTGATGGAATCCCTGGAATCCGCCCTGGCCCGCGGCGCCCGGATCTACGCCGAGGTCCTCGGGTACGGGCTGTCCTGCGACGCCAGCCACCCGGTCGCCCCCGACCGGGACTCGATCGCCCGCTGCATCACCGCCGCGCACGCCAACGCCGGCATCACCCCCGCCGACGTGGACTTCATCTCCGCGCACGGCACGGGCACCAGGGCCAACGACGTCACCGAGGTCGGAGCCATCCGCCAGGTGTTCGGCGAGGACCTGCCCCGCACCGTCTCGATCAAGTCGATGATCGGCCACACGATGGGCGCCGCCAGCGCCCTCGCCTCGGCGGCCTGCGCCCTCGCCCTGCGCGAGGGGTTCATCCCGCCGACCATCAACCACCGCACCACCGACCCCGAGTGCGGGGTGGACTGCGTACCGAACGAGGCGGTCGAGGCCGACCTCAAGGTCGTGCAGAACAACGGACTCGCCTTCGGCGGCAACAACGCCGTGCTGGTCCTCGGCCACTGGGAAGACGAGAGGAGCGCGGTCGCATGAGCACGGCAGCCGAACCCCGGGAGCGGCAGCTCGTCATCTCGGGCTGGGCGGTGACCTCCCCGTACGGCCTGGGCCGGCGGTCCTTCGCCGAGGGGCTGCTCGCCCGGAGGGCGGCCACGGCCCCCGTCGACCGCGGCCTGTGGCCCGTCCCGTACGAGGACGCCGGCCTGATCCCGGGCTTCGACATCAAGGAGGTGCTCGGCCGCAAGGGCACCCGCTCCATGGACCGGGCCACCGGGATCGCCGTCGTCACCGTCGGCGAACTCCTGGAGGACTTCGGCCGGGGCCTGGCCGCGGACCCGGAGAAGACCGGGCTCGTGCTGGGGACCTCCGGCAGCGTCCAGTCCATCATGGACTTCACCAAGGACGCCCTGACGGGGGAGAAGCCCTACCTCGTCGACCCGGCCCGGTTCCCGAACACCGTGATGAACTGCCCGACGGGCCAGAGCGCCATCCGGCACACCCTCAAGGGCCCCAACGTCACCGTCTCCGGCGGCTCCGCCACCGGCCTGCTCGCCCTGAACTACGCCTCCCGGCTGCTGCGCGGCGGCCACGCCAACGCGCTGCTGGCCGGCGCGGCCGAGGAGTTCTCCGTCCAGCGGGCCCGCCTGGAGCGGGTCGCCGACCACGGCGGGGCCGCGGCCGATCCCCTCGGGGAGGGCGCCGCGCTGTTCCTGCTGGAGAGCGGGGCCGCCGCCCGTGACGGCGGCCGCCAGGTGCTCGCCACCGTGCTCGGCTCCCGCTTCCGGGCCTTCCCGGAGAGCGGACGGGCCGGCTCCGCGCTGGCGCGCTGCGTGGCGGAGGTGCTCGCCGACGCGGGCGCCGCCCCCGAGGACGTCGCGCTGGTCGCGCCGGGCACCCCGGCCGGGCTGCTCGGCAAGCAGGAGGAGTCCGCGCTGGAGGCCGTCGCGGGCGAGCGGATCGCCGTGCGCCCCCTCGTCGGCGACGCGACCGCCGCCTCGGCCGCCTTCCAGCTGGCCGCGGTGCTCGCCCACGCCGGCGCCGAGGCCGCCCTGGTCGACCGGCTCGCCCTGGTCACCGCCATCGACCGGGACGGCACCGTCGGAGCCACCCTGCTGCGGCTCGGCTGAACCCGCCGGGGGGCGCACGCCGACGCGCCCCCCCCCCCGCCACCTCACCCCCTACACGCGCACCCGCGTCCCGAAGAGAGAGGCATCTATCCATGTCCGAGACACCGAGGCCGGTAGCCCTCGTCACCGGCGGCTCCCGCGGCATCGGCCGGGCCGTGGTGGAGATCCTGGCGCGGGACGGCCACGACGTGGCCTTCTGCTACCAGTCCAACGAGGAGGCCGCCGCCCTCGCCGCGAAGTCCGCCGAGGCGCTGGGGGCGCGGGTGCTGGCCCGCCGGGTGGACGTCACGGACCGCGAACAGGTCCGGGCCTTCACCGCGCAGGCCGAGGCGGAACTGGGCCCGGTGGAGGTACTGGTCACCGCCGCCGGCATCGTCCGCGACGGCCACCTGGCCATGATGAAGGACGAGGACTGGGACGCGGTGGTCCGCACCAACCTCGACGGCACGTTCAACTTCGCCAAGGCGCTGGCCTTCCCGATGATGAAGCGCCGGCGCGGCACCATCATCACCCTGTCCTCGGTCGCCGCCGCCGGCAACGCCACACAGAGCAACTACTCGGCGACCAAGGCCGGGATCATCGGCTTCACCAAGGCCCTGGCCAAGGAATCCGGCCGCAGCGGCCTGCGGGCCAACGCCGTCGCCCCCGGCTTCATCGCCACCGACATGGTCGGCGGCCTGTCCGAGAAGCACGCGAAGGAGATGACGGCCCGCATCCCGCTGGGCCGCTTCGGAGAGGCCCACGAGGTCGCCGAGCTGGTGTCCTTCCTGGCCTCCGACCGCGCCTCCTACATCACCGGACAGGTCTTCCACATCGACGGCGGTCTGGTCGTCTGACCCGCCCGACCACCGGGACCAGCCTGATTCACAGAGGAGTTCGACATGGCCGGCCGTGCCGCCCAACCGCCCCGGTTCTACTTCAACCTGCGCAGCCCCTACAGCTTCTTCGCCCTGCACGACATCGAGCGCGAGCACCCCGGCCTCCTCGACCGGGTCGAATGGCGCCCCTTCTGGGAGCCGGACGAGACCAGCGCGCGCCTGCTGGACGAGGCCGGCGGGCAGTTCCCGTACACGCCGATGAGCCGCGCCAAGCAGTTCTACATCCTGCGCGACGTACGCCGCCTCGCCGCCGACCGGGGCCTGCCGCTGACCTGGCCGGCCGACCGCTCCCCGTGGTGGGAGCCGGCGCACCTGACCTGGTTCCTCGCCGCCGACGCGGGCCTGGGCCGGGAGTGGGTCGCCCGCGCGGGGCGGGCCCGCTGGCTGGAGGGCCGCGACATCTGCGACCCCGCCACCGTCGTCGAACTCGCCGCCGGGATCGGCCTGGACCCGGCCGCGGTCGCCGCCGCCACCGACGACGCCGGGCTGCGCGCCCGCGGGGCGGCCGCGCTGACGGACGTGCACCGCGACGGGGTCTTCGGCGTCCCGTACTTCATCCACGGCAGCGAGCCGTACTGGGGCCTGGACCGGGTCTCCGCCTTCGCTGCCTCCTTCGCGCCGGCCGAGCCGGCCGCCCCCGCCGAGACCCCCGCCGAGAGGGAGCTCGCGGCGGTCGGCGCCGGCCGCACCACCGACATGAGCCACGCGGGAGGCTGCGGATGAGCACCACCACCACCGCCGAGGCGCTGCCGCTCACCGCGATCCAGCAGTCCATGTGGACGGCCTACCGGGTCTCGCCCGAGGCGTCCGCCTACAACATCGTCATGCCCCTGCGGCTGCGCGGCCCGGTCGACCCCGCCGCGATGGACGCCGCCGTCACCGCCGTCGGCGCCCGCCAGGAACTGCTGCGCTCGGTCTTCACCGAGAGCGCCGCCGGAGTGCGCCGCACCGTCAGCGAAGCCCCCCTGGTCCGCCTGGAGTTCCGCGACCTCGACGGCGCCGACGAGGCCGCGCTGCACCGCGCCGCCGAGGAGGCCGGATCCCGCCCCTTCCGCCTGGAGTCCGGGGCCTTCCGGGTGGTGCTGCTGCGCCGCTCCGACGAGGACTGGGCCCTGGTCACCTCCGCCCACCACATCGTCAGCGACTTCACCTCCCGCTGGCTGCTGGTCCGCGACGTCCTCGACGCCTACGAGGGCCTCGCGGCCGCCACCGAGCCCGCCTGGCGGCCCCTCCCCGGCTCGTACGCCGACCACGCGGCCGAGGAGCTGCGCTACACCGCCTCGGAGGCGGGCCGGCGCGCCGCCGCGCTGTGGCAGGAGTCGGTGGCGGACGCCGCCGCGGCCGAGCTGCCGCTGGACCGGCCCCGGCCCGCCCTGCGCTCCTACCGGGGCGCGACCGTCGTACGGCAGCTCCCCAAGGACACCGCGGACGCCCTGCCCGGGGCCGCCTCGGCGGCCGGGGTGACCCCCTTCGCGTACCTGCTCGCGGTCTTCCAGGCCCTCACCCACCGCTGGACCGGCCAGGACGCCTTCGTCCTCGGGGTCCCGGCCACCAGCCGGATGGGCCGTGCGCAGCGGGACGTGATCGGCTGCTTCCTCAACACCATGCCGGTGCGCGCCGACTTCGACGAGCGCTCCACCTTCCGCAGCACGGCCGCCCAGGCCGGCGAGCGGGTCATGCGCGGCATGGTCAACGTGCGCTACCCCTGCGCCCTGGCCTTCCCCCGCGCCACGGTCTTCCGTACCGCGCTGTTCCTGGTCCAGATGGACCGGATGGAGCCGCCGGTGCCCAACGTCCCGCCGGGCGCGGGCGAGGGCCCGTCCGTCCGCTACGCCGGGCTGGACATCGCCCTGATCGACGTCCCGCAGCAGGAGGGCCAGCTGGACCTGCTGCTGCGCATCGAGCAGACCCAGGACGGGATCACGGCCGTCTTGTCCTACGACACGGACGTGCTGGACGGGGAGACGGTCGCGCGCTTCGCCGACGGTTTCGAGCGGATGCTGGCGGCCGCCGTCGCGCAGCCCGACACGCCCGTCGCCGACGTGGAACTGGCCGGAGCGGGCGAGCTGGAGGCCCTGCTGGCCCTGGGCACCGGCACCGGCGGCGGGCCCGACGGCTTCGACGGCTTCGATGCCTTCGGCTCCTTTGACGAGTTCGACGCGTTCGAGTCCTTCGAGAGCGCCCGGGAGCCCCGGTGAGCCCGCGGATCGCCGTCATCGGCGCGGGCCTGGGCGGCCTGACCGCCGCCGCGGCCCTCTACGCGCGGGGCCTGGACGTCACCGTCTACGAACGCGGCGAGGCCCTGCGCGAACAGGGCGTCGGCATGCACCTGGGCCCCAACGGCACCCGGCTGCTGGAGCGCCTGGGCCTCGGTCCGCGCCTCGCCGAGCTGGCCGTACGCCCCGAGGCCCTGGAGGTCCGGGCCTTCCACGACGGCGCCACGGTGGCCGTGCAGGAGATGGGCGGGGCCTGGGAGGCTCAGTTCGCCGCCCCCTACCTCACCGTCCACCGCGGCGACCTGCACCGGATGCTGGCCGGCCTGGTGCCGGGCGAGCGCGTGCGGACCGGCAAGGAGCTCGTCCGGTACGAGGAACACCCCGACGGGGTGCGGCTGGAGTTCGCGGACGGCACCACCGCCGCGGCCGACGTCCTGGTCGGAGCCGACGGGGTGCACTCAATGGTGCGCCGCACCGTGGCCGGCGAGGACGCCCCCGTGTACTCGGGCAACAGCGCGCTGCGCGGACTGGTCGACGCGGCGGACGTGCCCGGCCTCGACCCGGCCCGGATGTACATGTTCGCCGGCCCCGGGGCACGGGTGCTGTGCTACCCGGTGTCCGGCGGACGGCAGTTCACGTACGTGGTGGTGGTGCCGGCGCCCGAGGGCGACGCCGAGTCCTGGACCAGCGCCGGCGACCGCGCCGACCTGGACGCCGTACTGGCCGGCTGGGCGCCGCAGGTGCGCGAGCTGGTCGGCGCGGCCGGCGAGGTGCGCCGCTGGGCCCTGTACGACCGCGCGCCCCTGGAGCGCTGGAGCACCGCCCGCACCACCCTGCTCGGCGACGCCGCCCACCCGATGCTCCCGCACCACGGGCAGGGCGCCAACCAGGCCGTCGAGGACGCCGTCGCCCTCGCCGTCTGCCTCGCGGAGGCGGGAGAGGGGCCGCAGGACCTCGCGGCCGCCCTGGAGCGCTACGAGACGGCCCGCCGCCCGCACACCACCCGGGTGCAGCTCGGCTCCCGCACGGGCGCCAAGCCCCAGGGCAAGCCCGACGGCGACGTCAAGGGCGCCGCCGCCGACGTGAGCTGGATCCTCGGCCACGACGCGGAAGCCGCCCTGCGCACCCCGGTGAGCAGGCCGGCCGGCTGAACCGGCCTGCCCCGCAACGGGCCCCCGACGCCGACCGGCGTCGGGGGCCTTCGTCGTGTCCGGGCCCGTATATGCGCTCGATAGGGCATCGATAGCGCCCTCTTCAAGGATGGCCACACCTGATCACGCGAAGGGAACAGCGATGAGCGAACAGCAGCACGAGAGCCGGCAGGACACCCGCTACCGCGTCGTCCTCAACGACGAGGAGCAGTACTCGATCTGGTGGGCCGGGCGCGAACTGCCCGCCGGGTGGCGGGCCGAGGGCACCGAGGGCACCCGCGAGGAATGCCTCGCCCGGATCAGCGAGGTGTGGACCGACCTGCGCCCCGCCAGCCTGCGCCGCCGCATGTCCGCCGCGTCCTCGGCCTGACCCCGCCGCCCCCGGGCCCCCGGCTTCCGGGCCCGGCTTCCCGGCCCGCGGCATAAGCCCCCGCACGGCTCCGGGCCCGACGACAACCCGGCCCCGGCACCCGGGCCCCGGCCTCCGGGACCCGCATCCGGGCCCGCTCCGGCCGCCAGGCCACGGGCGCGGCCGACGCCAACCGATCCCGATGAAGGAGAGAACGTGAACGACCGTACGCAGTCGGGATCCGCCCCCGGCCGTCTGCTGCTGCCCGCCCTGTTCAGGGCCCAGGCCGCCCGCACCCCCCAGGCCCCCGCCGTCCTCGGCGCCGACGGAGCCGTCCTCACCTACGCCGCCCTGGACCGCCTCGCCTGCCGCCACGCCGCGGCCCTGCGCGCCCGGGGCGTGGCGCCCGGCGACTTCGTCGGTGTCTGCCTGCCGCGCGGCCCCGAGCTGGTCGCCGCGCTGCTCGGCGTCTGGTTCGCGGGCGCCGGCTACGTCCCGCTCGACCCCGGCTACCCCGAGGCCCGGCTCGCCCTGGTGCTGGAGGACGCCGGCGCGGCCGTGGTCCTCGCCGGCCGGGGCACCGCCGCCCGGCTGCCCGCCGGCACCGCCGTCCTCGACGTCGCCGGCGCGCCGGAGTCCGTACCGGCCGAGGAAGCCGCCGCCTTCCCGCTCGCCCCGGACGCCGCGCGGCCCGCGTACATCCTGCACACCTCCGGCTCCACCGGCCGCCCCAAGGGCGTCCTGGTCCCGCACGGCGGCATAGCCAACCGGGTCCGCTGGCTGGCCCACCGCCACAAGCTGGGCGCCGCCGACCGCTTCCTGCTCAAGACCACCATCGGCTTCGACGCCGCGGGCCTGGAGCTCTTCTCCCCGCTGATCAGCGGCGGGGCGGTGGCCGTCGCCCCCGAGGACGCCGAACGCGACCCCGCCGCCCTGCTGCGCGCCGTCGCCGACCACGGGGTCACCGTCCTGCAGGGCGTGCCCTCCGTCTACCGGCGCCTGGTCGAGCAGTCCGGCTGGGAGGACGCCGGAGCCCTGCGGCTGATCTTCAGCGCGGGCGAGCCGCTGCACGCCGAACTGTGCCGGGCGCTGGCCGAGCTGGCCCCGCGCGCCGAGATCTGGAACACGTACGGGCCCACCGAGGCCTCCGTCGACGTCACCGAGCACCGGTGGGACCCGGCCCAGCAGACCGGAGCCGTCCCCATCGGCCGCCCCATCGCCCACATGCGCGCCCTGGTCCTCGACGCGGCCGGCCGGCCCGTCCCGGTCGGCGTCCCCGGCGAGCTGCACGCCGGCGGCATCGGCCTCGCCCTCGGCTACCAGGGCCGGCCCGGCCAGACCGCCGAACGCTTCGTGCCCGACCCCTACGGCCCGCCCGGCGAGCGCCTCTACCGCACCGGCGACCGCGTCCGCTGGCTGGCCGACGGCACCCTGGAGTACCTCGGCCGCCTCGACCACCAGGTCAAGGTCAACGGCGTCCGCATCGAGACCGGCGAGGTCGAGGTTGCCCTCGCCGCCCACCCCTGGGTGCGCGCGGCCGTCGCCGCCGCCGTCCCCGACGGCTCCGGCGGGCACCGCCTCGTGGCCTGGGTCCAGTCCCGGGGCGAGCTGCTGCGCCCCGAGGAACTGCGCACCTTCCTGCGCCGGGCCCTGCCCGACCCGCTGATCCCGTCCCTCTACGTGCCCGTCACCGAGTTCCCGCTCACCGCGAACGGCAAGATCGACCGTTCCGCCCTGCCCGACCCCGCCTCCGCAGCCGCCTCCGCCGCCGAGGGCGCGCACGTCGCGGTGCGCACCCCCGCCGAACGGGTCGTCGCCGAGCAGTGGTCCGCCCTCCTCGGCATCCCCGCCGCGCAGATCGGCGCCACCAACGACTTCTTCCAGCTCGGCGGGGCCTCCCTGCTCCTCAGCAGGCTCGCCGAGGCCCTGTCGGCCGCCGCCGGAACCCGGGTCCCGCTCCGCGCCCTGTTCACCGCCACCACCGTGGAGGCCCAGGCCGCCCTGCTCGCCGACGCCCCGGCGCTGTCCCCCGCCGGTCCCGGCGCGGCCGCGGACGACGGCGCCGACGCCGACGACGAGACCGTCCGGCCCGTGCCGCGCCCCGCGGAGGGCCTGCCCCTGTCGCCCGGACAGCAGGGCCTGTGGCTGATGGACCGGATGCGCCCGGGCAGCGCCGAGTGGAACGCCCCCGTCTTCATCACCCTGCCCGGGGAGTACACGGACGAGACCGTCGCGGCCGCCCTGACCGCCCTCGCCGAACGCCACGAGATCCTGCGCACCCGCTACGTCCTGCGCGGCGCCGAGCCCGTGCAGATCACCGACGCCGAGGCCCGCGTCGAGCTGCGCACCACCCGCGCCGAGACCGCGGCCGCCCGGGGCGCCCTGATCGAGGACGAGTTCACCCGCCCCTTCGACCTGGAGGAGGGACCGGTCTGGCGTGCGCTCGGCGTGCGCGGGACCGACTCCCTGCACCTCGTGCTGTCCATCCACCACATCGCCTGCGACGGCTGGTCCTCCGTCGTCCTCGGACGCGACCTGCCGGCCCTCGCCGAGGCCGCGCACCACGGCACCGCGGCCGGACTGCCCGCCCTGCCGGTGCAGTACGCCGACCACGCCGCCCACCAGCGGCGCCGGCTGGCCGGGGCCGCCGCCGACGCGGAACTCGCGTACTGGAAGCAGGCCCTGGACGGGATCCTGCCCGTCGACCTGCCCGCCGACCGCCCCCGGCCCGCCGTCCGCGACGGGCTCGGCGCCGCCCACGTGTTCACCGTCCCCGCCGAACTGGCCGAGCGGGCCGCCGCCCTCGGGCGCGGCCACGGCGCGACGCTCCAGCAGACCCTGCTGACCGTCTTCGGGACCCTCGTGGCCCGCCTCACCGGCCAGTGGGACGTGCCGGTCGGCGTGCCCGTCGCCGGACGCGAGCGGCCGGAGGTCGCCGACGTCGTGGGCTTCTTCCTCAACACCCTGGTCATGCGCTGCGACGCCCCGGCCGACGCCACCTTCGGCGAGGCCCTGGTCCGGGTACGCGACACCGCCCGCGCCGCCTTCGCCCACCAGGACCTGCCCTTCGACCGGCTCGTCGCCGCACTGGACGAGGCCCGCGACCCCGGCCGCACCCCCCTCTACCAGGTCATGTTCGACCTGCACGAGGAAGGGCGCACCGGCGCCGCCACCACCGGCGACGACGTCGACGCCTTCCGCGGCGCCTGGCGCTCCGCCCGCACCGACCTCACCTTCGTCGTGCAGCGGCAGGCCGACGGCTCCCTCCTCGGCCTCGTCGAGTACGCCACCTCCCTCTTCGACGCCGCCACCGTCGAACGGTTCGCGGCCGGCTGGGTCCGCCTCCTCGAGTCCGTCACCGCCGACCCCGACGTCCGCCTCGGCCGCGCCGCCCTGCTCCCCGACGCCCTGCGTACGGAGATCCTGGCGCTCGGCCCCGGCGCGCCCGAGCCCGGCGCCGGCCGGACCGGCGAGGACGCCGTGCACACCGCGATCGCGGCCGTGGCCCGCCGCTCCCCGGACGAGACCGCCGTCGTCTGCGGCGGCGAGAGCTGGAGCTACGCCCGGCTGGAGCGCCGCGCCGAGGCCTTCGGGCAGCGGCTGCGGGAACTGGGCGCGGGCCCCGAGACGACCGTCGCCGTGATGCTGGGGCGCACCCCCGACCTGATCGCCGCCTACCTCGGCACCTGGAAGGCCGGCGCCGCCTACGTACCGCTCGACCCGGCGGCCCCCGACGACCGCCTCGGCTACGTCCTCCAGGACGCCGCGGCCACCCTGCTGGTCTCCGACCTGGACGGCGCCACCCGGCTGCGCGGCCACCACGACGGCCCCTGGCTGGCGGTGGACACCGACGAGCGCCTCGCCGCCCTGGCCTCCGGCGGTGCGCAGCGTGCTTCCTCGGGGCCGGTCCCCGCCGGGGCCCCAGGGTTCGGGGCCGGCGCCGCCGCCCTCGCGGCGTGCAGCGACCCCGCCCTGGCCGCCGAGGGACTCGCCTCCTGGGCCCGTACCGCACCCCCGGCCGGGGGCCCCGGCGGGCAGCACACCGAGGGGCTGCCGTCCTGGCCCGCCACACCGCCGGAGGCACCGGCCGACCCCGCCCGGCTGGCGTACGTCATGTACACCTCCGGCTCCACGGGACGGCCCAAGGGCGTCGCCGTCGAGCACCGCACCCTGCTGGCGATGCTCCGCGCCTCCCAGGCCCACCTGGACTTCGGCCAGGGCCCCGACGACGCCTGGCTGGCCCTGGCCCAGCCGACCTTCGACATCTCCTGCACCGAGCTGCTGATGCCGCTCGTCGCCGGCGGCCGGGTGGTCCTGGCCCAGGAGCCGGACCTCACCGACCACGCCGCGCAGCTGCGGCTCATCGAGGAGCACGGCGTCAGCCACCTCCAGGTCGCCCCGCCGCACTGGCAGATGCTCATCGACGCCGGCCTCGGCCGCCGTCCGCTCGTCGGCCAGACCGGCGGCGAGCCCTGCCCGCCCGCCCTGGCCCGGGACCTGTCCCGCCGGCTGCTGCGGTTCGTCAACGAGTACGGGCTCACCGAGACGACCATCGCCGCCACCCGCTGGGACGCCCACGACACCGCCACCGCCGTCCCCGTCGGCCGCGCCTACCCGCACGTCACCGCCCGCGTCCTCGACGCGTACCTGGAACCGGTCCCGTACGGCACCACCGGCGAACTCTGCGTCGGCGGCGCCGGCCTGGCCCGCGGCTACCACGGCCGCCCCGACCTGACCGCGGCCGCCTTCGTCCCCGACCCGTACGGCGCCCCCGGCGCACGCCTCTACCGCACCGGCGACCGCGCCCGGATGCTGCCCGACGGCACCCTGGAGTTCGCCGGCCGCGCCGACGGCCAGGCCAAGATCCGCGGCCGCCGCGTGGAGACCGGCGAGGTGCAGGGCGTCCTCGCCGAACACCCCGGCGTCGCCCACTGCGCGGTCGTCGTGCACGGCAGCGGCCCCACCGCCGCACTGATCGGCTACTGGGTCCCGCGCGGCACCAACCCGCCCGGCGACTCCGAACTCCTCGACCACTGCGCCCGCCGCCTGCCGGACTACATGGTCCCCGCGCTGCTGGTGCCCGTACCGCACATCCCGCTCACCCGGCACAACAAGGTCGACACCGCTGCCCTGCCCGCCCCCGACCTCGCCGCCGCCCTCCGCGACGAGCCGTACACCGCGCCCGAGGGCCCGGTCGAGGAGATCGTCGCCGGGATCTGGGCCGAGGTCCTCGCCGGGGAGGACGGCACCGCCCGCCGGATCGGCGCCCGCCAGGGCTTCTTCCGGATCGGCGGGAACTCCGTCCTCGCCGCCCGCGTCATCGCCCGCCTCCACGAGGAGTTCGACGTCGAGATGCCCCTGCGCGCCGTCTTCGAGCACCCCACCGTCGCCGGTCTCGCCGCCGCCGTCGAGGAGGCCGTGCGCCTCGAGATCGAGACCCTCGACCACGCCGAACTCGCCATCGCCCACAGGGAGTACCAGCCGTGACCGCACCCACCGCACCCACGCAGGACGAGCTGCGGGCGGAACTGCTGCGCAGACGGCTCGCCGGACGCGCGGGCCGGGCCGCGGGCCGCGGCCCGGTCCGCACCGGGATCCCGCGCGCCGACCGCGGGGCGCCGCTGGCGCTCTCCGCCGGCCAGCGCCAGCTGTGGTTCCTGCACCAGTTCGACCCGGACAGCCCCGAGTACCTGCTGCCGCTCGCCCACCGGCTGCGCGGCACCCTCGACGAGAGCGCCCTGCGCCGCTCCTTCGACGCCCTGGCCGCCCGCCACGAGATCCTGCGCACCCGCTACCTCCTCGACGGCGCCGAGCCCCGCCAGGTCGTCGACCCGGCCGGCCCGGTCGACTACGCGGTCACCGAGGCCACCGGGGTCGCCGAAGCCGACCGGGACGCCGCCGCGGCCGCCTTCGCCCAGGCCCGCGCCGGCGAGGTGTTCGACCTGGCCGCCCAGGCCCCGCTGCGGGTGCGCCTGCTGCGCCTGGCCGCCGACGACCACGTCCTGGTCGTGGTCATGCACCACATCGCCTGCGACGCGCTGACCCGGCCGCTGATCCTCGCCGACCTCGCCGCCTGCTACCGGGCCGCGGGCACCGTCACCGGCCCGCTGGACGGCGTACTCCCCGAGCCGCCCGTCCAGTACGCCGACTACGCGGCCTGGATGAACGCCCGCCAGTCCGGCCCCGCCGCCGAGGCGGCCCTCGACTGGTGGCGCGGACAGCTCGCCGGCACCGAACCCCTCGGCCTGCCCACCGACCGGCCCCGCCCCTCCGTGCGCGGCTGGGCCGGCGCCGTCGCCGAGTTCGACGTGCCGGCCGCCACCGCCGCGCGGCTGCGCACCCTCGCCGAACAGGAGGGCGCCACCCTCTTCATGGTCCTGCTCAGCGCCTACCAGGCGCTGCTGGGCCGCTACACCGGCAAGCAGGACGTCAGCGTCGGCACCGCCGTCTCCGGCCGCACCCGCCCCGAACTGCGGCAGATGGCCGGCTACGCCTACAACAGCCTCGTCCTGCGCGGCCGCTGGGAGGGCGACCCCGCCTTCCGCGAGCTGCTCGCCGGCAACCGCACCGCCGTCCTGGACGCCTTCGACCACCAGGACACCCCCTTCGACAGGATCGCCGACGAGCTGGAGCCCGCACGCGACCTGTCCACCACCCCGCTCTTCCAGGTGATGTTCGACCTGGCCTCCGGCCAGGGCACCGACAGCCCCGAGCTGCCCGGCCTCACCGTCGGTCCGGTCGCCGCCGTCGGCCGGATCGCCCGCTTCGACCTGACCATGCACCTCGCCGAGCGCCCCGACGGATCCCTGCACGGCGCCCTGGAGTACGCCACCGACCTGTTCGAGGCCGCCACCGCCGAGCGGATCACCGGCCACTACGCGGCGCTGCTCGCCGCCGCCGCCGAGCGCCCCGACGCCCCCCTGTCCACCCTGGAGTTCATCGGCGACGCCGAGCGCGCCCTGCTGCTCGACGGCCCGGCCGAGCCGGTCGGCGCCCCCGTGGACGCCGCCGCCCTGCGGCCCGTCTTCGAGACCATCGCCGAGCGGGCCGCCGCCACCCCCGGCGCGGTCGCCGTCCGGCACGCCGCCGGCGAGCTCACCTACGCCGAACTCGACGCCCGCGCCGACCGGTTCGCCCGCCGCCTGCTCCAGCTCGGCGTGCGCCCCGACGAGACCGTCGGCGTGCTCCTGGACCGCGGGCCCGACCTCGTCGCCGCACTCCTGGGCGTCTGGCGGGCCGCGGCCGCGTACGTGCCGATCGACCCGGGCTACCCGGACGAGCGCATCTCCTTCATGCTCGGCGACACCGGCACCCGCCTGGTCATCACCCAGACCCGGCACGCCGGCCGCTTCGACGGCCCGCAGCTCGTGGTGGTGGACGACCCGGCCGAGCGGACCGCGCTCGCCACCGCCGAGGCCGAGCTGCCGGCCGCGTACGACCTCGACCAGCTCGCCTACGTCATCTACACCTCCGGCTCCACCGGCAGGCCCAAGGGCGTCCTCATCGGCCACCGGGGCCTGGCCAACTACCTCACCTGGACGGCCGGCGCCTACGCCTCGGCCGGCACCGGCGGCGCGCCCCTGTTCTCCTCCGTCGCCTTCGACCTCGGCGTCCCCGACCTGTACGCGCCCCTGATGACCGGGCAGAGCGTGCACCTGCTCCCGCAGGACTTCGACACCGCCGACCTGGGCGCGCTGCTCGCCGCCGGGGGACCGTACGCCTTCATCAAGCTCACCCCCGGCCACCTGGACCTGCTCTCCCAGCAGCTCGACCCCGCGCAGGTCCGCGACCTGGCCGGGCTGGTCATCGCCGCCGGCGACTCCTTCACCCACCGCCTCGCCGAGCGCTGGGCCGCCGCCGCGGGACCCGGCGGCACCCGGCTCGCCGCCGAGTACGGCCCCACCGAGATCACCGTCGGCAACTCCGCCCACTTCCTCGCCGCGGACGGCGCCCCCCGCGGCCCCGTCGCCACCGAGCTGGTCTCCATCGGCCGGGCCATCCCCCACACCACCATGTACGTCCTGGACGAGCGGCTGCGGCCGCTGCCCGTCGGCGTCCCCGGCGAGGTGTGGATCGGCGGCACCGGCCTGGCCCGCGGCTACGCCGGCCGCCCCGACCTGACCGCCGAGCGCTTCCTGCCCGACCCGTACGGCGCCCCCGGCACCCGCATCTACCGCACCGGCGACCTCGCCCGCGTCCTGCCCGACGGGAGCCTCGACTTCGTCGCCCGCATCGACCACCAGGTCAAACTGCGCGGCTACCGCATCGAACTCGGCGAGATCGAGACCGCCCTCACCGCGCTGCCGGCCGTCGGCGAGGCCGTCGCCCTCGTCCGCGAGGACAGCCCCGGAGACAAGCAGCTCGTCGCCTACGTCGTGCCCGCCGCCGGCGCCGACGAGGCCGGCCTGGCCCCCGCCGCCCTCAAGGAGGCCCTCGCCGAGGCCCTGCCCCCCTACATGATCCCCTCCGCCTACCTGCGCCTGGACGCCCTCCCGCTGACCGCCAACGGCAAGCTGGACCGGCGGGCCCTGCCCGCCCCCGGCCGCGAGGCCACCACCGTCGGCGAGCACGTCGAGGCCCGCGACGCCGCCGAGGCCTCCATCGCCGCGGTCTGGGCCGAGGTGCTCGGCCTGGAGGCGGTCGGCGTCCACGACAACTACTTCGACCTCGGCGGCGACTCCATCCGGGCCGTCTCCCTCGTCGGCGCCCTGCGCGAGGCCGGCTGGGAGACCAGCGTCCGCGACGTCTTCGAGCACCGCACCGTCGCCCGGCTGCGCGCCGCCCTCGGCGACCAGGCCGGCGACGGCTCCGCCGAACGCGCCGACGGGCCCGTCGCCCCCTTCGCCCTGATCAGCGAGGACGACCGGCTCACCCTGCCCGCCGACGTCACCGACGCCTACCCGGTCTCCCGGGTCCAGGCGGGCATGCTGGTCGAGATGCACGGCCGCAGCGGCGAGAACCGCTACCACAACATCACCTCCTTCCGGATCCGCGACGCGCTCCCCTTCGACCCCGAGCTGTTCCAGCGGGCCGCCGACCTGATCGTCGAACGCCACGAGGTGATGCGGACCTCCTTCGCCATGGCCGGCTACAGCGAGCCGCTCCAGCTGGTCCACGCCGTCGGCACCGTCGCCATGCCCTGCGTCTTCGAGGACCTGCGCCACCTGCCGCGCGACGCACGCGAGGCCACCCTCTGGTCGTTCGCCGACCGCGACCGCGAGGAGCTGTTCGACCTCACCACCGCCCCCCTCATGCGGATGGCCGTCCACCTCGTCGACGACGAGAGCTGGTGGCTGTCCATCACCGAGTGCCACCCCGTCATCGAGGGCTGGAGCTACCACTCCCAGCTGATGGAGATGCTCCGCGCCTACCACGCGCTGCGCGCCGGCGGCCGACCCGAACCGGCCCCGCCGGTACCGGCGGTGCGCTACGCCGACTTCATCGCCGGCGAACTGCGCTCCCTGGCCGACGCCGGGGACCGCGACTACTGGCGGGAACTGGTCGACGCCCACGAGAAGTTCACCATCCCCACCGGCTGGGGCGGCGACCCGCACGGCGCCGACGAGCGGTACCGCGTCGACATCGACCTCGCCGAGGTCCAGCCGGGCCTGCGCGCCCTCGCCTCCGCCGCGCAGGTCCCGTACAAGAGCGTCCTGCACGCCGCGCACAGCAAGGTCCTGTCGATGCTGACCCGCGCCGGGGCGTTCCGCGGCGGCATGGTCGCCGACGCCCGTCCCGAGGAGGCCGGCGCCGAGCGGGTCTCCGGCATGTACCTCAACTCCGTGCCCTTCCCGTACCGCAAGGGCGCCGCCACCTGGGGCGAAATGGCCCAGGAGGTGTTCGCCCGCGAGGTGTCGCTGTGGCCGCACCGCCGCTACCCCATGCCCGCCATGCGCGTGCCCGGCGGCGAGAGCCACCTCATCGACGTGCTCTTCCACTACCTGGACTTCCACCAGGTCGACGTGGAGCTCATCGACATCATGGCCAGCCGCGACGACAGCCCCAACGAGTTCCCGCTCGTCGTCGGCACCCCGGTCCGCGGCCACCTGTCGATCGCCTCCCGTACGAGGACCCTCGCCAAGGCCAACGCCGAACGGCTCGCCGGGCTCTACCGGGCGGTGCTCGCCGACATGGCCCGCACCGGGGCCGGCGGGGACGCCACCGGCGCCTTCCCCACCGCCTACGAGAAGGCCCGCCTGGCCGCGCCGCCCCTGCCGCACCCCGACACCCCGGCCGACGTACTCGCCGGCTTCGAGGCGCAGGCCGCCCGCACCCCCTGGGCCACCGCCCTCACCGGCGCGGGCACCTCCGGCACCTCGTACGCCGAACTCGACGAGCGGGCCAACCGGATCGCCCGCAGGCTGCGCGCGCTCGGCGCCGGCCCCGAGACCCGGGTCGCCGTCCTGCTGGACCGCGGGCCCGAGCTGGTGGCCGCCCTGCTCGGGGTGTGGAAGGCCGGCGCGGCGCAGCTGCCGGTCGACCCCTGCACCCCGGACGCGCGGATCGCCGGGCTCGGCTTCGAACTGGCCCTCACCGAGGCCCCGTACGCCGGCCGCTTCGCCGGGATCCTGCCCGAGGGGCGGGTCCTGGCCGTCGCGGAGGTCTCCCACGAGGGCGACGGCAGCCCCCTGGGCCTGGACCTGGACCCGGACCGGCTCGCCTACGTCCTGCACACCTCCGGCTCCACCGGCACCCCCAAGGGCGTCGAGATCAGCCACCGCTCGCTCGCCCACTACCTCGACTGGGCCGTACGGGCCTACACGGAGGCGGGCGCGGGCGGCGCCCCCTGGTTCACCTCGGTCGGCTTCGACCTGGGCCTGCCCGCCCTGTACGCGCCGCTGCTGACCGGGCAGCGGGTGCACCTGCTGCCCCAGAGCTGGCAGCCGGGGGAGTTCGGGCCGCTGCTGCTGGCCGGAGCCCCGTACTCCTTCGTCGGACTCACCCCGGGCCACCTCCGCCTGCTGGAGGCCCAGCTGACCGACGCCGAACTCGGCGGCCTCGCCGGGATCACCGTCTGCGCCGGCGACGCCTACCCGACCGCCCAGGCCGAGCGGGTCTCCGCCCGGATCGCCGCGGCCGGCGGGGGGATGCTGCTCGGCGCCGAGTACGGGCCCACCGAGGCCACCGTCGCCGCCACCTTCGGGTACGTACGCCCGAACACCGGGCGCACGCTCGTCCCGCTGGGCTCCCAGCTGCCCGGCGTGCTGCTGCGGATCCTGGACGAGCGGCTGCGGCCGGTGCCCGACGGGATCGCCGGCGAGGTCTGGCTCGGCGGCGAAGGACTGGCCCGCGGCTACGCCGGACAGCCCGCACTCACCGCCGCATCGTTCCTGCCGGACCCGTACGGGCTCCCCGGCACCCGCATCTACCGCACCGGCGACCTGGCCCGCGTCCTGCCCGGCGGCATCCTGGAGTTCACCGGGCGCGCCGACGAGCAGGTCAAGATCCGCGGTCACCGCGTCGAACCCGGCGAGGCCGAAGCGGCCCTGACCGCCGACCCGGCCGTACGGGAGGCACTCGTCGCTCCCGTGGACGCCGCCGACGGCGGCAAGCGGCTCGCCGCCTGGGTGGTCCCCGCGGACGGAGCGGCCGTCGAGGTCCCCGCCCTGCGCGACCGGCTGCGCACCGTCCTGCCCGCCGCCGTCATCCCGGCCACCGTCACCGTCGTCGACCGGCTGCCCCTGACCGCGAACGGCAAGCGCGACAAGGCCGCCCTGGCCTCCCGCCGGGCCACCGCGACCCCGCTGCCCCACACCGCCCCCCGCACCGACCTGGAAAAGGTGCTCGCCGAGGTCTGGTCCGAGGTCCTCGGCCTCGAACAGGTCGGCGTCCACGACGACTTCCGCGACCTCGGCGGCGACTCGCTGCTGGTGGCACCGCTGCTCGTCACCGCCCGCCGGCACGGCCTGGCCCTCGACCTGGCCACCGCGCTGCGCCACCACACGGTCGCCCAGACCGCCACCGCGCTCGAAGCCGCCGCCCGCCAGGACGGCGCACACCACCCCCGGAAGGGCTGATCCGATGGACCCGCACACCACCGACCGGCAGGGCCGCCGCCCCGCCCGCCACCTGATCTCCATCGACGACCTCACCGACCGGGACCTGCTCCGGATCGTCGAGCGCGGCGCCGAGTTCTCGGCGGGCACCGCCACCGGCTCCGACGCGCTCGAAGGCCTCGTCGCCGGCATCTACTTCGCCAAGACCTCCACCCGCACGCGCACCGCCTTCTCCTCCGGGGCGCTGCGCGTGGGCGCCCGGACCGTCGCCTACGGCCCCGGCGACCTCCAGCTGAACACCGGGGAGTCCGTCGAGGACACCGGCCGCGTCCTGTCCGGGATGCTCGACGTCCTCGTCGCCCGCACCGCCGGCCCCGAAGCGGAGCTGCGCGGCTGGGCCGCCCAGGACCGGATGGCCGTCGTCAACGCGATGAGCGCCGAGGAGCACCCCACGCAGGCCCTCACCGACCTCACCACCCTGCTGCGCCACTTCGGCCGGATCGAGGGGCTGCGCGTCCTGTACGCCGGCGAGGGCAACAACACCGCCGCCGCCCTGGCCCTGGCCCTCACCCGGTTCCCGGGCGTCCACTTCGAGGTCCGCACCCCGCCCGGCTACGGGCTGTCCCCCTCCATCACGCGCCGGGCGCTGGCGCGGGCCGGGCGCACGGGCGCCGTGCTCGCGGAGCGGCACGACATGGAGGCGCTGCCCGGGGGCTTCGACGTCGTCTACACGACGCGCTGGCAGACCACGGGCACCGAGAAGCCGGACGCGAACTGGCGGGAGGTCTTCGCCCCGTTCCAGGTCACGGAGGACCTGTGGAAGGACAGCCCGCAGGCGGTCTTCATGCACGACCTGCCCGCCCACCGGGGCGAGGAGGTCACCGCGGAGGTGCTGGACGGGCCGCGGAGCATCGCCTTCGCCCAGGCCACCAACAAGATGCACAGCGCCATGGCCGTGCTGGAGTACACCCACTCCGGTCCGCGGGACACCGCGGACGACCTCGCCGGGCCGCGTCCCGCACTGGCCGTACGGTGACCCCGCCGCCGAAGACGGTGACGGACCCGGCGGTCCTCCCGTGGCACCAGGCCGAGGGCACCACGAACGCCGAAGACACCCCTGACACCGGGCCCGCGGAGCGAGCCACGGCCGCCCCGAAGGCCGGAGCGGACGCCGGGTCCGGTTCCCGGGCCGGCGCCGAGGACGCGGCGAAAGCCGGGGCGGAGGCCGGCGGCGGCGCCGCGACGGAGGTCGTGCCGCTGCGGCGGAACCGGGACTTCTCCCTGCTCTGGGGCGGCGCCGGACTGTCGCTGCTCGCCGGGCGGGCCACCGCGGTGGCCTACCCCCTCACCGTGCTCTGGCTCACCGGCTCACCCGGCGACGCCGGCCTGGTCGGCACCGCCCTGCTCCTCCCGCAGCTCCTCGTCCAGCTCCCCGGCGGCGCCCTCGTGGACCGCTGGGACCGGCGCCGGATCATGCTCGGCGCCGGCCTCGGCCAGGCACTGGTCGCGGGAGCCGTCGCCGCCCTGCTGCTCAGCGGCCACGTCTGGCTGTGGGCCCTGCTCGCCGCCGCCTTCGTGGAGGGCACCCTCGGCGTCCTGCACCAGCTGGCCGAGCGGGCCGCGGTCCCCGCGGTCGTCCCCGCCGGGCAGCTGCCCGCCGCCCTCACCGGAAACGAGGCGAGGACCCGCGGCGCGGCCATCGCCGGCCAGCCGCTGGGCAGCGGCCTGGTCGCCCTCGGCGCCTCCTTCCCCTACGTGGCGGCGCTGGCCGGCCAGCTCGCCTCCGTGGCCCTGCTGTTCGGGGTCCGCGGCAAGCTCCAGACCGAGCGCACCGGTCCGCGCCCCGACCTGCTCGCGGACGTCAAGGAGGGGCTCGTCTGGATGTGGCGCCAGCACTTCCTGCGCGCCGTCATGGCCGCCGTGGCCGTCTCCAACGTCCTCTTCCAGGGCCTCAACCTCGCCGTCATGACCGGGATCCAGGAGAACCACGGATCGCAGTTCGAGATCGGCCTCGTCCTGTCCCTGAGCGGGGCCGGCGGACTCGTCGGCGCCCTCAGCGGCGGCTGGTGGGCCACCCGGTTCTCGCTGCGCGCCCTGGTCCTCGGCGGACTGGCCGTCTGGACCGTGCTGATGGTGCCCGTCGCGGTCCTGCGCGACCCCTTCGCCCTCGGCGCCCTGTTCGCGGCCAGCGGGTACGTCGGCGGCGTCTTCAACGTGGCCGGAGGGGTCTTCATGGTCCGCGTCGCCCCGGACCGGATGCGGGGCAGGGCCAACTCCCTCGCGATGCTGGTCGGCGGCGGAGCCATGGCCGCGGGCCCGGTCGCCGCCGGCTTCGCCCTCGAGGCTTTCGGGCCCACCCGTACCGTCCTCGGGCTCAGCGCCGCCATGGGCCTCACCGCCCTCCTCGCGCTGTTCTCGCCCGCCCTGCGCCGCAATCCGCTCGACGCGTAGCAGGCCCGCCGCTCCAGCCCGCGCAGGCCCCGCACCGGGGGCCTGCGCGGTTGCGTTCCCGCAGCTCGCGCGGACGTACGGGACGTATAGAGCGGCCATAGCCGGCCACGGAAAAGTACAGGTCATCGCAGTCTCCCGAATGCCCGTCCGCATCCGCGCCAGACCCTGAAGGAGCACGACCATGCCGCTCAACTCCATGGACCGGAGGAGCGTCCTGCGGACCGCCCTCGGCGTCGCCGGGGCCGCCGCCACCGTCGGCCTCGTCGGTGCCGCGCCGGCCGCCGCACACGGCCGCCACCGCCCGGAGCTCCCCAAGGTCGAGGGCCTGGTGGGCGACCGCTGGGCGAGCGAGTTCTGGTACGACTACGACGAGATGTCGTACTACACGCCGACCGCGGAGATGAAGGCCGCGGTCGCCGCGATCACGGCCCCCTTCGGCGGGTTCACCAAGTCGTACGACGCCTGGCTCGCCACCCGCCAGGGCGGCCGCTACCCGCGCAGCTGGATGGAGATCATCCAGCCGAACCGCGCCCACTTCGAACTGCTCTCCCGCGAGCAGAAGAAGGTCTACGACAAGTGGTACGGCCACGACCCCAAGGGTCTGGTCTTCGCCTTCCAGGAGTTCGGCCAGGGCACCCTCTTCGACCCGCGCCGCCCGGCCGGCAACAAGGTCCACATGATGAACTACACGCCGCCGACCCCCACCCAGGCCTACCACCGCTGGCACGCCTACCTGCAGTCCTTCCAGCTGCTGAACATCGACCGCCGCTTCTGGGCCCACATCAACCGCCTCGCGGGCACGGCCTGGGAGCTCCAGTCGATCGGCAAGCCGGTCAACGACGCCAACGACAACAAGCACCTGCCCAGGCACGTGGTCAACAAGGTCACCGCCAAGTGGCTGTGCCGCTCCGACTCCAAGGTCACCGCGGCCTTCGACGTCTGGCCCCACCCGGCCGACCTGGGCAAGTGACCCCCGCCGGGGCCCGTCCGCCGGACCGGCCCCGGACCCCCCACATCCCGGCCCCCACGTTCCTTTCGGCTCAGGAGGATTGGCACACCATGCGAGACACGACCGGATCAGCACCCCGAATCGGCGTCTGGATGGTCGGCGCGCGAGGCTCGGTCGCCACGGCCGCCGTCGCCGGCACCGCCGCCATCGTCGCGGGTGCCGCCTCCCCCGTCGGGTGCGTCACCGAGACCGCCCCCTTCCGTGACGCGCCCCTCCCGGCCCTCGCCGACCTGGTGTTCGGCGGCCACGACGTCGTCGACACCCCGCTGGCGGCGAGGGCCGGGCAGCTCGTGGACGCGGGGGTACTGCCCGCGTCCGTGCTGAAGGCGCTGGACACCCCGCTGGCCGCCGCCGAACTGGAGATCCGCGACGGATCCCCGCACGCCGGCGAGGCCCAGTCCGAGACCGCGGCCCGCCTCGCCGCGGACATGGCCTCCTTCCGCGACCGGCACGCCCTGGAACAGGTGGTCGTCGTCAACGTCTCCTCCACGGAGCCGCTGCCCGAACCCGACCCGGCCTTCCTGGACCTCGCCGCCCTCGAAGCGGGCCTCGCCGCGGGCACGGTCACCCTGCCCGCCAGCTCCCTCTACGCCTACGCCGCCTTCACCGCGGGCTTCTCCTACGTCAACTTCACCCCTTCGGCGGGCGCCGCCCTGCCCGCCCTGGAGGAACTGGCCCGGCTACGCCGCGTCCCGCACGCCGGCCGCGACGGCAAGACCGGCGAGACCCTCGTCAAGAGCGCCCTCGCGCCCATGTTCACCCAGCGCGCGCTGCGCCTGCGCTCCTGGTCCGGCACCAACCTGCTCGGCGGCGGAGACGGAGCGACCCTCGCCGACCCGGCGGCCGCCCGCTCCAAGACCGAGTCGAAGCAGCGCAGCCTCGAGGAGACCGTCGGCCACGCCGTCGAGGGCCAGGTCCACATCGACAACGTCCCCGAGATGGGGGAGTGGAAGACCGCCTGGGACCACATCTCCTTCGAGGGCTTCCTCGGCGTCCGCATGACCATGCAGTTCACCTGGCAGGGCTGCGACTCGGCGCTGGCCGCCCCGCTGGTCCTGGACCTCGTACGGCTCACCGCGCTGGCGGGCCGCCGCGGCGAGGCCGGGGCGCTGGCCGCCCTGGGCTTCTTCTTCAAGGACCCGTCGGGCTCCACCGAGCACAACCTCACCCTCCAGTACGAGGCCCTGCGTACCTGGGCCACCGCCCCAGCCGTACCGGCCACCGCCCCGTCCCGCCCGCGACCGCTGACCGGGGCCCGGCCGTGAGCCCGGCAGCGGGTCCCGCCGTGAGCCCCGCGGCGACCGCCGCCGCGGCCGGGCGGACGGCCCGCCCCGCCTCCCAGGCCTCCGCCGGACCGCTGCGCCTGCCGCCCTTCCCCGGCCGGGCCTTCCGCGCCCGGCGCACCCTGCGCGCCTACGCCGAGCTGCTGCGGGCGCCCGCCGCGATCACCGTCCCCGGCGACGTCCTCGCCGGGGCCCTGGCCGCCGGACGCGGCACCGGCCCCCGCACCCTGGGCCTGGCCGGCTCCTCCGTCTGCCTCTACTGGGCGGGCATGGCCCTCAACGACTGGGCCGACCGGGAGCAGGACGCCCTCGAACGGCCCGAACGCCCCCTGCCGTCGGGCCGGATCAGCCCCCGCGCCGCCCTCACCACGGCCGCCGCGCTCACCGCCGCAGGCCTGGGCGCCGCCGCCCTCGCGGGCGGGCCCCGTACCGTCCTGCGGCGCACCCTGCCCCTGGCCGCCGCGGTGTGGGCCTACGACCTCGGGGCCAAGAAGACCCCGCTCGGTCCCGCCGTGATGGCCGCCGCCCGGGCCCTGGACGTCCTGCACGGCACCGGCCCCGGACCGGCCCGGGCGGCCCTCGCGCCCGCGGCCGCCGTCGCGGGCCACACCCTGGCCCTGACCCGGCTCAGCCGCCACGAGGTCGCCGGAGCCCCGCCCCGCGAGGCGGCCCTGACCGCGCTGGCGTCCGCCGCCGCGGCCGCCGCCACCCTCACCCGTACCGCCGGCCCCGCCCAGGGCGCCGCCCTCGCCCTGTACGGCGCCGGCTACGGCCCCGCCCTCGCGGCGGCCGTGCGCCACCCCGCGGCCCCCGAGGTGCGCCGGGCCGTCGGCGCCGGCATCCACGCGCTGCTGCCCCTCCAGGCCGCGCTCGCCGCCCGGGCCGGCGCCCCCCGCGTCGCCGTCCCGCTCGCCGCCGCCCTGCCGCTGGTGCGGCGGCTCGCCAGGAAGGTCTCCCCGACATGAGCGGCCCCGCCGCGCTCCGGTTCTCGTACGGCACCAACGGCCTCGCCGACCACCGGCTCGGCGACGCCCTGCGGCTGCTCGCCGACCTCGGCTACGAGGGCGTCGCGCTGACCCTGGACCACCAGCACCTGGACCCGTACGCCCCCGACCTCGCCGCCCGCGTGGAGGAGGTCCGCCGCGCCCTGGACGCCACCGGCCTGGCCGTCGTCGTGGAGACCGGCGCCCGCTACCTCCTCGACCCGCGCCGCAAGCACCGCCCCACGCTGCTGTCCGCCGAGCCCGAGGGCCGGCGGCTGCGCCTGGGCCTGCTGCGCCGGGCCGTCGCCATCGGCGCCGAACTGGGCGCCGGCGCCGTGCACTTCTGGAGCGGCGCCCCCGACCCGGGCACCACCGGCGAGCAGGCCTGGCAGCGGCTGGTCGACGGCTGCGCCGAGACCGTCGCCCACGCCGAGGACGCCGGGATCGACCTGGCCTTCGAGCCGGAGCCGGGCATGCTCGTCGCCGACCTCACCGGCTACCGCCGGCTGCTGGCCGCCCTGGGCCGGCCGGACCGCTTCCGGCTGACCCTCGACCTCGGCCACTGCCGCTGCCTGGAGCCCTGGCCCGTCGCCGACTGCGTGGCCCTGGCCGCCGACCGCCTCGCCCACGTCCAGATCGAGGACATGCGCCGGGGCACCCACGAACACCTCCCCTTCGGCGAGGGGGAGATCGACTTCCCGCCCGTCCTCGGCGCCCTCGCCGACGCCGGCTACCAGGGGCTCGTCTCCGTCGAACTCCCGCGCCACAGCCACGCCGGAGCGGAGTCGGCCCGCCACAGCATCGCGTTCCTGCACGCGGCCGCCGGCCGGCGCCCGCAGCAGCAGGCTCCACAGAAGGAGGCCGTACCGGTATGACCGCCCCCACCCTCGCCCCGCCCGCCGCAGCAGCCGCGAGCGCGGACGGCGCCGTACACGACGCCCTGACCCTGCGCACCCTCCGGGAGTCCCTGCGCTCCGTCCTCGACCAGGAACACCGCCTGCGGCTCACCGCCGCCGTGGACGCCGTGGCCGCCGAGGGCCCCGCCGCCCTGGACCGCCGCTTCCCCGCCGCCGGGCGCGAGTACGGCCGCGGCTCCCTGCCCGGCTGGGCCGACTGGGCCGTCGAGGACGCCGTACGCACCGTGCTGCTGCTGGCCCTGACCCGCTACGGGACCACCGGCGCCGCCCTGGCCGGGGAGGCCGCCGAACGGTACGCGCACGGCGACGCCGCCGAACGCCGCGGCGTGCTGCGCGCCCTGCCGTTCCTGCCGGTCGGCGACCGCGCGGTGCACCTCACCGACGACGCCGTGCGCACCAACGACAACCGGCTCATCGCCGCGGCGCTGGGCCCCTACGCCCGCGCCCACCTCGACCAGTACCGCTGGCGCCAGGCCGTCCTCAAGTGCCTGTTCACCGGGATCCCGCTGGCCAAGGTCGCCGGCCTGAACGAACGCCGCGACGCCGAACTGGCCCGGATGGCCCACGGGTTCGCCGCCGAGCGGCGCGCCGCCGACCGCGCCGTACCGGCCGACCTGTGGTCCCTGGCGCCGTGACCGCCCCGGTCCACCGGACCGCGGCGCCCCGGGACGCCTCCGCGGCCACGCCACCGGCGCCCGCCGACCACTGACGCCACCACCGACCCCTGACCGGAGCCCGACCATGCGCATCTTCGACCCGCACATCCACATGACGTCCCGCACCACGGACGACTACCGAGCGATGCACGCCGCCGGCGTGCGCGCGCTGGTCGAGCCCGCGTTCTGGCTGGGCCAGCCCCGTACCTCGCCCGCCAGCTTCACCGACTACTTCGACGCCCTCCTCGGCTGGGAGCCCTACCGCGCCGCGCAGTTCGGCATCAGCCACCACTGCACCATCGGCCTCAACCCCAAGGAGGCGAACGACCCGCGCTGCACCCCCGTCCTGGACCTGCTGCCCCGCTACCTCGCCAAGGACGGGGTCGTGGCGGTCGGCGAGATCGGCTACGACACGGTCACCGAGGCCGAGGACCACGCCTTCGCCGTCCAGCTCGCCCTCGCCGTCGAGTTCGGCCTGCCGGCCCTCGTCCACACCCCGCACCGCGACAAGGCCGGCGGCACCAGCCGCTCCCTGGCCGTGATCCGCGAATCGGGCATCGACGCCGGGCACGTCGTCCTCGACCACCTCAACGAGGTCACCGTCCGCGAGGTCCGCGACTCCGGCTGCTGGATGGGCTTCTCCATCTACCCCGACACCAAGATGACCCCCGACCGCATGGTCGCCGTCCTCGAGGAACACGGCACGGAGCGGATCCTCGTCAACTCCGCCGCCGACTGGGGCCACAGCGACCCGCTGCTCACCCGCGCCACCGCCGAGGCCATGCTCGCCGCCGGCTTCGACGAGGACGACGTGGACCGCGTGCTGTGGCGCAACCCGGTGGCCTTCTACGGCCAGTCGGGCCGGCTCGGCCTCGACGGGTACACGGACGTACAGGCCGCAGGCCTCTACGCGGGCAACTCCATCGCCCGCGGCGGAAACTGATCAGGAAAGAGGAACCGCCTGATGCGCTTCCGCCACCCCGACGGCACGGCCGTCCACCTCGCCTACTGCACCAACGTGCACCCGGCCGAAACCCTGGAAGGGATCACCGCCCAGCTCGACACGTACGCCGAACCGGTCCGCCGGGCTGCCGGCGAACCCGTCGTCGGCCTCGGCCTGTGGCTGCCCGTGGACGCCGCGGCGGCCCTCGCCGCCGACCCGGCCGCCGTCACCCGGCTGCGGGGGGAGCTCACCGCGCGCGGACTGGAGACGGTGACCCTCAACGGCTTCCCCTACCGGGGCTTCCACGCCCCCGTGGTCAAGCGGGCCGTGTACTACCCGGACTGGTCGGAGCCCGCCCGGCTCGACTACACGCTGAACCTGGCCCGGATCCTGGCGGGACTGCTGCCCGACGACGCCGAGCGCGGTTCGGTCTCCACCCTGCCGCTGGCCTGGCGCACCGCCTGGTCGCGCACCCGTACGGCCGCCGCCGCCCGCCACCTCCAGGCACTCGCCGCCGGCCTCGCCCGGATCGAGGAGGAGACCGGCCGGACCGTGCGCGTCGCCGTCGAGCCCGAGCCGGGCTGCGTCGCCGAGACCACCGAGCAGGCCATCGAGGTGTTGTCCGACGTCGACCACGACCGGATCGGCCTCTGCCTGGACGCCTGCCACCTCGCCGTCGCCCACGAGGATCCCGGCACCGCCGTCGGCCGGCTGCTGGCGGCCGGGCTCCAGGTGGTCAAGCTCCAGGCCTCCAGCGCCCTGGAGGCCGCCGACCCGCACGACCCCCGCGTACGGGAGGCGCTGGCCGCCTTCGCCGAGCCGCGCTTCCTGCACCAGACCCGCGAGGCCGGGCCGGACGGCTCGGCGCTCCTCGGCTCCGACGACCTCGGCCCCGCCCTGGCCGGAGCCCTGCCCGGCAAGGCCCCGTGGCGCATCCACTACCACGTGCCGCTGCACGAGGAACCCGCCCCGCCGCTGGCCTCCACCGCGCCGGTCCTGCGGGACACCCTGCGGGCGCTGTTCGGCGGGGACCACGCCGTCACCGACCACATCGAGGTGGAGACGTACACCTGGTCCGTGCTGCCCGAGGACGCGCGGCCCGTCGGCGCGGCCGGCCTCGCCCGGGGCATCGCCGCCGAACTCGCCTGGACGGCCCGCGAGCTGACCGCACTCGGGCTGACCCCCCTCGACCTGACCCCGACGGCCCCCGCCGCGCAGAAGGAGCCCGGCTCATGACCCCCTCCCCCCGGCGGAAGAAGACCGCCGTCCTGTGCACCGTCGGCCTGACGCCCCGGCTGCTGCCGCACATGCCGAACGTCCGGGCCATCGGCGAACAGGGCTTCGGCGCCCCGCTCGACACGGTGTTCCCGGCCGTCACCGCCACCGTCCAGGCCACCCTCACCACCGGCACGCTGCCCCGCGAACACGGGGCCGTCGGCAACGGCTGGTACTTCCGCGACCACGGCGAAGTGATGATGTGGCGCCAGCACAACGCCCTCGTCCGGGGCGAGAAGGTCTGGCAGGCCGCCCGCCGCCACGACCCGGACCACACCACGGCCTACCTGTGCTGGTGGTGGGCCATGGGCGCGGACGTCGACACCGTGCTGACCCCCCGGCCCGTCTACCACTACGACGGCCGCAAGGCCCCGGACTGCTACACCGTCCCGGCCGCCCTGCGCGATGAACTGACCGACCGCCAGGGCGAGTTCCCGCTCTTCAACTACTGGGGCCCGACGGCCTCGCTCACCTCCACCCGGTGGATCGCCGGCGCCGCCCTGCACGTGGCGGACACCCGCGACCCCGACCTGTCCTTCATCTACGTCCCGCACCTCGACTACGACCTCCAGCGGTACGGCCCCGACAGCCCCGAGGCCGTCCGGGCCGCCCGCGAGGCCGACGCCGCCCTCGGCCCGCTCCTCGACGCCCTGCGCGAGCGCGGCACCACCGTCGTCGCGCTCAGCGAGTACGGCATCTCACCGGTCAGCCGGCCCGTGGACGTCAACCGCGCGCTGCGCCGCGAGGGACTGCTGTCGGTCTACGCCCAGCGCGGGATGGAGTACCTCGACCCGTACACGTCCCGGGCGTTCGCCGTCGCCGACCACCAGGCCGCCCACGTCTACGTGGCCGACCCGGCCGACATCCCGCGCGTGCGCGACGTACTGAAGGCCCTGGACGGCGTCGACGAGGTCTGGGACCGGACCCAGCAGGCCGACTACGGCATCGACCACCCGAACGCCGGCGAGCTCGTCGCCGTGTCGGAACCCGACGCCTGGTTCACGTACTACTACTGGCTCGACGACCAGCGCGCCCCCGACTTCGCGCGCGGCGTCGAGATCCACCGCAAGCCGGGCTACGACCCGGCCGAGCTGTTCTTCGACCCCGCCGATCCGGCGGCCAAGGCGAAGGCGGCGCTCGCGGTGCTGAAGAAGAAGGCGGGGATGCGCGCACCGCTCCAGGTGGTGCCCCTCGACCCGGGCTGTGTCCGGGGCAGCCACGGACGGCTGCCCGGCGACGACCGGGACGCCCCCGTCCTGCTGTGCTCGGACCCGTCCGAGGAACGGCCCCGCTACCACGCCACCGAGGTGAAGGACCTGCTCCTGCGCCTGGGCGGACTGACCTGACAACGCCCTCAAGGGGGAGAGGAGGACCCGATGACGAGCCAAACCCTGACCGCCGTGCGCGGCCGCATCGACCACACCGCCACGACCGGTGTACTGCCCGTGCCGGGACCGGCTGCACGGGAGGCCGCGAGACTGCGCGCCACGGGCGAGGCGCACGTGTGGTGGTGGCCGCTCGAGGACCGCGTGGACCAGGCGGACTTCGACCTGCTCGACGAGGTCGAGCAGGTGCGCGCCCGCCGCTACCGGGCCGAGAAGGACGCCGCCGCCTTCGTCCGCACGCGGGCCGGTGCCCGCCGCGCCATCGGAGCGCTGCTGGGGGTGGAGGCCCGTACGGTGGCCCTCGGCCGCCGCGTCTGCCCCGGCTGCGGAGACCTCGAGCACGGCCCGCCGGCCGTGGCCAGCCCCGCCGTCGGGCTCGCGGTGAGCCTGACCCGCACGAGCGGCTGCGGGGTGCTGGCCCTGCACGCGGGGGACTGGATCGGCGTGGACGTCGAGGCGCTGCGGCCCGTCGAGTCGGGCTCCCTCGCCAGTGTGGTGCTCGCCCCCGCCGAGCACGCCTACATCCTGTCGCTGCCGGCCGGTCCGGAGCGCACCGCCGCCTTCCACCGGGTGTGGACCCGCAAGGAGGCCGTGCTGAAGGGGGTCGGGCTGGGGCTGCTCGGCATCGACCTCAACGCCCTGGACGTCAGCCCGGGCACGGCGGGGCCGGTCGAGGTGGAGCACGGCTACCAGGGGGAGGTCAGCAGCTGGCAGATCGACGACCTCGACCTGGACGGCAACTGGTCGGCCTCCCTGGCCCGCCCGGTGGACGGCTCCCCCCTGGGCCCGGTCCACCGCCACCGCCCGGCGTAACCACCTGCCCGGCGCCACCGGGGCCCCGTCCCGGCAGGGACGCCGTGTCCACCACCAGGCTCCGGGCCCGGATCCCACCCCGTGGGGCCCGGGCCCGGCCCGGCCGACCTCCCCGCACGGAGGACCGACCCTTTCCGGAGCTCCCCATGGCCCAGTCCGCCACCCCCGCCGCCCCGGCCGCAGCCGCCCCCACGGCCGCCGCGGCCGCCGCCCCGGCCGCCGCCCCCGCC